>JAQUQA010000087.1 GCA_028716305.1 Candidatus Omnitrophota bacterium
TGGCCATCTCCAGGACGATTTCGCTGCCCTTGATGTTCGTGGTCAGGGATTCCAGCGGCCTGTTCACGATCAGCTCCACTCCCACGGCAGCCGCCAGATGAAAAATAGCATCGCACTTTTCCGCGAGTTTATCCACCAGGAATTCGTTCAGGATGGAGCCGGTGACGCATTCAAAATCGGGGTTATCCTGCAGGTGGGCGATGTTTCCCAGCCTGCCGGTAGAAAAATCATCTAAAATGCAGACCCGGTGCTTTTTTTTCAGAAGCTCTTCACTGAGATGGGAGCCGATAAAACCGGCTCCTCCGGTAATTAGGATATTCATCTTTATATTTAAGCCTTTCTTGTTAATTGTATGCCAAATTTTCTAATTTTCAACTAAATTTCGCAAAAACCTTACAGTGAAGCTGCCCTCGGTCAAGTTTTGCCAGCGGACATAAGAAGGAATCAAGAGAAAGGAAAATAACAGCAGCAGTATCCGAATTGCTGCTGCTGTAGCAGAAAAATGCGTTCCAAGAATAAGCGCCAGCGTTGTGTTGGCCAGCACAGCACTAAAGATCATAAGCCCCGAGCTTCCTAAGAGGTCCTCTTTTATTTGTCGTCCGAGCGGCTCCATAAAAATAAAAATCCCGCTTTTCTTAAAGCAGTCTTTCACTGAATAGAAGGTCCTGTTTAATAGCGCAGATATCGCTGTGTATATGCGGCTGGTGGCGAAATAATCCAGGAAAACCGAATCTTTTGCGGCGGTACTGAATCTGCCCGGCGCGCTATCTTTTATGCATGTTTTTAAAAAAACAAGGCTCCCGGAGGCCGCTTTGCAACAAAAGCTGTTTTGTGCAGCCGCCGCAATTAAGCCGGCAAAATGCTCGGATGGGATGGAGTCCACCTCAGGCTTTAAGCCCGGGGTTCTTAAAAGACGGGATACTTGAGCGGACAAACCTTTCCACGCCATAAATGATTCAGTTTTTGTCCGCGAAAGCATAAAAATCCTGCCTATGAGACTCTCCCGGAATACCTGCTTAATTTTTACCTTCATATACCTGGGTGATTATTCCGTTGATAATATAATTATTTGTAGAAAAAGTTATCCCGGCGCCGATCTTCAATGGGGAATTTTTAAAATAGAGATTGTGTTTTTTTATGGTAGCCAGCACCTGCATTCCTACCAGCACATCATAGGTATAGGGATTATCGACCGTTATCAGCTTATCGCCGCTGCTAAATTTCAATATCGCTACCTTCGCCGGTTCATTGCTGATAATACTGGTAATTCTAGCGATTATTTCGCCCTTTTGCACTTTTTCCTCGTCGCCTGCATTGATAATGTTGGAAAGTTCCGGCCCCAAAGAAGGAAATTTTACGGTTATTCCTATCCACTTTTCTTCCGGAACGATGTCTATATTTTCCTGAAATTCCAGAGTGTATTTATCCGTAATAAAATCGAATTTTGCGTCTTTGTAGATACGCTGATCCTGAAAATACAGCTGGTTATCCTTAGCTTCAGCCTTGAGCCTTATTTTTACCGGTAAAGACTTAAGGAGCGGGTCTACTACTATCGCAGAGCTGTTTTTGCCGATATCGAATTCATAGGTGTAATTTTCCGGTGTGCCGATCCAGGTGATTTCCGAAACAACCTGACCATCTTTGCCGATTTCCTTATCTCCGACCTTGATCAAATCAAGCTGTCCGGGAGAGGTAATCTTAAGCTTCGACTCCATCTCAAAATCCACAAATTCCTTAGGTAAGACCTGCGGCGGCAAAGGTTTTATAATCTGCTGGTAAGCCAGATACAAAAGCGGCACTATTACCAGAAAAAAGATTACCACCAGAAAATCAATAATGTTAATCTTTCCGAATAATCTGCCTCTTTCATCGATCAACTTCAAATTGCCCTCCTTTTTAAATATATCCTTTTAGATAGTAATAGCCGATCGCGGCATATTCATGCAATATGGCCTTGATCTGGCGCAGGCTGATCTTTTTATATATTCCTAGGAATCCCTGCTTGCTTTCCTGCGCGGAAAAGAACCTGCTTTTAGGGGCGGGGGCATAATCAACACGGATTGACCCGTAATTCTTCTCAAAGAGCAGCTTGACCCTGCGCATATTATAGGGAGAGCTGACTAGAATGATCTTATTCCATCCCCGCGCTTCGAGTATTTTCTTTGTGAAGATAACGTTTTGGTAGGCGCTGGCCGCCTTCTCCTCAAGAATAATATTTGCCTCAGGTATGCCTAATGAAACTGCCAATGCCTTCATTACCTCCGGCTCTTTAAAAACATAAGTATACCCTGATGAAAAAATAATTTTATCCGCCAGCTTCTTCTTGTATAATTGATCGGCGTAATTTACCCGCTCCTCGTATCCCTGGTTGGCTTGGCCGGTTTCCCCTACCCCTCCGGCAAAAACGACGATTGCGTCGGAAGCCGTCGGTTTATCGTTTATCTCCAACGGTACAGCTATATACCAGAATAAAGGGGTATAAAAGACAACCAGGTATGCACACAGAACAACGGCAGTAACTTTAAAGGTTTTAATCTTGGCCCTGCGGTATAGTTTTAAAAAATTTCCCCTCCAGTCAAAACCTAGGCTTGATTTTTTCTGCAAAGCTGAAACGATCAAACCGCTCATCTTCTCTACCTTACCGCCCCAGTCATTCTTTTTGGCCGAAGCGATGCGCCCGCATATGGAGCTCTCAGAATTCTCTACAGCAGCAGCCATGATCCCGCCGATAAATTGTTCGGGGCCGGCAGCGATCTTGACCAAATCCGATTCCTGCCGGTTGAATTCTAAGATTTCCGGCAGGGCGGTCGAGACAACCGGCTTGCCCATGGCGTGATATTCGTTCAGCTTCGCCGGATAGATGTTCCTGGTAAATTCGTTCACCCGGTAAGGCATGATGCAGACGTTAAAGGCGCGTATTGCTCTGATGGTATCTGCGTGGCTTTTTTTACCCAGTAGACGGACGTTCTTCAGCCTGGATATCCGCGAAACATCGGTTTCCACCGGCCCGATAAACACAAAAGAGTAATCTTTAAGCTCTAAGGCGGTATGCTCAATCAATTCGTAATCAAGCCGGCTATTTATTCCTCCGACATAGCCGATTATCGGACGCCTCAATCCTTTGATCTCATCCATCTGATTCTGATTATCCGAGGCGATATATCTGAACTTTTCAAAATCGACTCCGGAATGAAAAATAGCGACGTTCGAATTGTATTGCGAACAATATTCGTATAGAGAGCGCGAAGTAACGAATACCAGGTCGGCTTTTTTGAGCAGTTTATTTTCGTAGAAGGATATTTTCTTCAGGCCTTTATGACTTTCACTGAATTTATCGACACAATGATAGATAATAATTTTTTTTGAAAGAAAATCTATTACCTCGAGGCTTAAAGGGGTAGGTAGAAAAGTCCAGATTACGGCATTATTAAAATTCATCAGTTTTATCCATTTTTCCAGGACCGAAAGCATAATGTGACGGTTGATCGCTCTGACGATCCGCAGATAAGGAAAAGGCAGCAGGATCGGTGAATAGATAAAGATATTGTCGCTTTCACTATGGATTCCTTTTACTCCGGAAAACCAGTTTTTAATCCTGCTCTTCAGGCGCGGAAGATCCTTTATGTTCGGGGTACGCACTCCGGTGTTTTCGATAAAAAGCACACGGTTGCCGTTTTCTGCCAACCTGCTCATTATTTCCTGGTGTCCTTGCCAGTTAAAATCCCAATCGATACTGGAAAAACAAATGATATTTTCGTTATGCAGGGTCATCTTTTTATCCGCCATCATTTAGCATCCGGATAGATTTTCGCGATCTTCCGAAAAAACTCGTCGCTGAGTTTCTCTACTCCCGTTTCGGTATAGTGGACCAGATCGACGAAATAATCTTCATTTTCCCGGAAATTCCGGAAACAATCAACAAGATCAAGATTATACTGACTGGCTAGGTCTTTGACCGTCTCGTTATAGGAAAGAAAATCATTTTTTCTGATATAGGGATAACTTTTGCTTTTGGCAAAACAGGCAGCCTGTGTTGCCAGCACCACTTTAATACCCCTGGCTTTGGCAAGGATAATGATATCCTCAAGGTTTCTCCGGAAAACCTTTCTACCTTCAGAGATATCTATGTCCCCGTAAATCCGCATCGCCTGTTTTTGAAAGGCGTAATTATTCAAAACCATCATTAAATAAGAAATCATTCTGGAACCAAAAAAGTATTTTTGAATCCCAAGTTTACATTCGGGCGCCAGAAATAAATTGTTCATATATTTATTGGCGTAATCAGGGTCGGCTTTCTTTCCAAAGTAATTGACCGAAAGATCGTTTATATTATGATAAACGATGATGCAGTCCGGATGAAAGCTGGAAAGCCGCAGCGCAAAATTTACAAAACTATGCGCGCTGGAAAAAGCATCTCCGGCGGCATTCATTACTTCGAAATGAACGTTTTTATAACTGCGATTCAGCTTATCTTGCATTAATTGCGGATAATGGCCGCGGGTATTGGCGCTTACAGTCGTAGAACCGCCAAGACAGAATATCCTAACGGTGTTATCCGGCTTGACGATCTTTATTTTCTGCCCGCGCTTAAAATATAACTCACCTCCCCTGACCAGCGGGGCCGGAGTATCATAAAGTGTAAAAAACGGACTGATAAAGCGCCTTTCCCTGAAAAACCCCATCCCGTTAAAGAACAGCGCTCCGCGCAGCAGTATCTCCAGAATAAGAAAAACTGCGAGTATCACCAGCAGTAATTTTGTTAAAGTGCGTTTTTTTCTCATCGTCATGCCGGTTGCCGTCTATCGTTATCTAGTTTAGCCGCAGCACAGATAAAACTCCCTCCTGCTCCGGGGAATATCGAGACTAGAAGCTTGTCGGAAAGAGATACTCCTGAATCCAGGATCCGCGAAGGAAAGACTTTCATTAGGAATTCTTCCAGGCCCAGCGGAAGCCTTAAAAAATCAAAATGCTTTATTATTATAAGTTTAAGTTTGTTTTCTCGCAACAGGTTTTGTAGATCTTTGCCGCTGAAAAAAAAGTTGTGGTCCACTGAAGCGGTTTTTCTCATACGGTTATGTTCTTTAAACAGCCTCTTATACCAGGCTCCGTCATTAGCCAGCAAAAAGAACATCTTTCCTCCAGGCACCAGGATCCTTTCTGCCTCCTGCAGAATAAGCCGGGGTTCGTAACCATGGTCAAGCACCGAACTCAAAATTACGGCATCGAATACACGGTCTTTAAAAGGGATCCTTTCGCCGAAGGCCCTGCAGATAAAATTTCCGGATTTTGCCTTAAAACGTTCGATCATTGCCAAACTAGGCTCAATAGCCATATAGCGCGGTTCGATAGCCGCGATCCTGGTGAAGATATCGCCGTCTCCGCTGCCGATATCCAGGATCCGGCAGCCAGAGCGGCAATTATCCATGATCAGCCGCGCAAAGATCCGTTTTAGCCTCTCCCACCTTATTTTAACCGTCAGACTGCTGACGAATTCTACGGGAGAATTATCCAGCGACCAGTTATCCTGTAAGCGTATTATCCTGTTCTTATTCATTTGCATCAGGGTTATTTTTGTAATAAAGATAGCGCCCCATCAA
>JAQUQA010000088.1 GCA_028716305.1 Candidatus Omnitrophota bacterium
TGAAGAAGGCTCAGGGCGAGCTTGTCTCAAGCGAGGAGGTCGAGCGAGGGCGCATTTCAAGGATCATCGCAGTTAAGCGGGCTTTTTTGGCTTTACCGACACGGCTTGCGCCGGTTCTTTCTATGCAAGAGCCAAGAGAAATTGAAGTCATTCTTTATGAGGCGATATCAGAAATTATTGATGAATTCGCAGGGGTTATAAATGAGAACATTGAAACAGGACAGACAAATTTGGACGCATGCGGAACTGCAGGCGTGGAGGCGTCCGGCGAAGATAACAGTCAGCCAGTGGGCTGATCAATATCGTTATCTCAATCCGGTCACGTCAGCCGAGCCGGGCAGGTGGAAGACTGTGCGTACACCATATTTGCAGGGTGTCATGGACGCTTTCACGGATCCGTATGTCGAGGAGATTACGGTCATGGCGGCGTCTCAGGTCGGCAAGACCGAGGGCATGTTTAACATGCTGGGTTACGTCATTGATCAGGACCCGGGCCCCACGCTGGTGGTGTTACCGAGAGAAAACGACGCAAAGAGCGTTTCTTATAACCGTGTGCTTCCCATGATTCACGGATCGCCAGTTCTTCGCAACCGCATGCCGGTTAACGCCGACGACATGACAAAGCTGGAATACCGTTTTGACAGGATGATTCTATTTTTCGCCGGGTCGAACAGCCCGGCGGATTTGGCTTCAAGACCAATTCGCTATTTGTTTTTAGACGAGATTGATAAATATCCGAGGTTCTCAGGGCGTGAGGCCGATCCGATTAAACTCGCTACAGAGCGTCAGAAAACCTTTTGGAATAAAAAGACAGTCAAGGTTTCAACGCCGACAACTCGTGACGGTTATATCTATCGTGAGTTTGAGAAATCCGACCAGCGCAGGTTTTTCGTGCCATGCCCGCATTGTGGCGGGTATCAGATATTGGTCTTTGGTCAGATCAAATGGCCGGAGCATGAGAGGTCAGCCGAGAGAATCAGAAACGAGAGGCTTGCGTGGTATGAGTGCGAGCATTGTAAAAAGCGAATCGACGATTATCAAAAGCAACAGATTCTGCCTCATGGAAAGTGGGTGCCAAGAGATTGTGAGATAAACGAGCAGGGAGAGATTTGGGGAGAGGGGATTAAAAGCAAGCACAGGGGGTTTTGGATTAATTCGCTTTACTCGCCGTGGCTTAATTGGAGCGATATCGCCGCAGAGTTCTTGAAATCGAAAGATTTCATTGAGCTGTTGATGAACTTTGTCAATTCGTGGCTTGCCGAGGTATGGGAAGAAAAAATTGAGGAGACCACTGTTGATCGTGTCAAAGCGCACGCCTGCGAGTATACGGAAGGGATCGTGCCGGATGAAGCGGTTGTTTTAACTGCGGGCGTTGACGTGCAGAAGGATCATTTTTATTACGTTATTCGTGGTTGGGGCTATGAGGAACAGTCATGGCTTGTGCGGTGCGGTTCTTTGGAATATTGGGATGATTTGGTTGAGGTGTTGTTCAAGACTGAGTACAGAAAGTTTTCGGGAGGAGAAACGCTTCCGGTTTACATGACATGCGTTGATTCGGGATTCAGGACTGATGAGGTGTATCACTTCTGCAGGCAATGGCACGATCGTGCGAAGGCAATTAAGGGACAGGAAGAATTAACGGACGGTAGATTTTACCGGGCGTCAAAGATAGATATAAATTCACGCACGGGAAGCATAATCAAAAACGGCCTTGTTTTATGGAACCTTAATGTCACGCAGTATAAGGACAAAATCAGCCGCCTTGTGGCGAGCAAGGATCCGGAGAAATGGTATTTGTTTAAAGACCCGTCAGATGATTACCTTTCTCAATTCACCGCTGAACATAAGGTTTTGGTAAGAAACAGAAACACAGGCAAGGCGAAGGAAGTCTGGCAGAAAAAACGCTCCTCGGTTGCGAATCACTATCTTGATGCGGAGGTTTACGCCATCGCCGCCGCTGACATAATCCGTGCGCTTAATCTTCGCAGAGACGAGCGCACGGTTCACAAAGATATAAGGCAGGAACACAGCCGTTCCAGCTGGATTCGCAAAAGAGAAGGGGCGTGGATTTAATGGGTGGAAGATGGCTGAATAGGCATGAAAACTGGCTTGATAAAAAAACCAACATCGAACGTCGCCCTGTTGGCAGACCGGTTAATGACAGCGAGGATTACGGCGTGAGGTATATTCCGTTAAAATGCCCGAAGTGTAAAAGCAAAGACGTGCGATGTTATTCAAGCACGCCGCCTATTCGATATCATGTTTGCCGGGACTGCGGCTACAATTTTAAATCCGTTGAGGCAAATGATGAAAAATAATTATTACTATTTTGTAGTAACGACCCAATTGAAAAAGATATGAGATGAGATAAACTTAAATTAGAAAACTAAAAGCGGGACAGCTGATCACTGTTGCCGCACCCAATAAGTAATAAAAACCCGATTCCTTAGCTAAGGGGGAGTCGGGTTTTTTTATTGGGCTGATGGAGAAAGTTATGAGCGCACCAACAAAACAGGAAATGCTTGAGAACGTTGAGACGGCGATTAACGCCCGAATGACTGGAGGGGCGGTGCAGTCGTATTCGATCGGCGGCCGCAATTTGCAGTACATAACGTTGGCGGAACTTATAAAACTACGGGACACATTACGACAGGAAATTGCCGCTGGCAGTTCTCGCACGTCATACGCAAAGTTTGAGAATCCGGTATGAACATAAAAGAAAAATTAGCGAATGGGTTAGACGGTTTAGTTGGCTTCTTCTCACCGAAGGCTGGCTTAAAGAGGCGGATGTTCCGTGAGGCGATCAAGTTATCCGATAAGTTCGGGGCTTATCGTGGAGCGGAAAAAAACAGAATGCGTTCGTCTTGGATTCCGGGCGGTGGATCCGCTGATCAGGACATTATTCCTGATTTGCCGGACTTGAGAGAACGTAGCCGTGACTTAAACCGTAACGACGCTCACGCCTCAGGGATCACGAACACCATGACAACGAACGTCGTTGGCACCGGTATCCGGCCGCAGAGCAGGGTTGATAAAGAGGCTCTCGGGATCGCTGAAAGCAAGGCGGATAAGTTTCAGAAGAAAGCTGAGCGCTCATGGAAGATGTGGCTTCCATACGCCGACGCTGGCAACCGTATGGATTTTTACGAAATCCAACAGTTGGTTGACAGGCAGATTTTAGAAAACGGCGAGGCGATTGTTATCCCGGTAATGTTTAAAGACAAAAATCGTCCTTACTCACTTGCGTTGCAGGTTATCGAGGCGGATAGACTCGCCACGCCGCCTGATAAGCGTGGGGATAAAACTATAAGAGCTGGAGTCAGGATTGGCGAGAACGGAGAGCCGGTTTCTTACTTCATTCAAAAAAGCCATCCCGGTGATTACCGATTCACGAAAGCGGACGAACGAGATTTTATTGAGATTCCCGCCCGTAATGAGTTCGGCAGACCGAATGTTTTTCATTTATATCCGGTTCAGCGTTCCGGACAAACTCGTGGGGTTCCGTTCTTTTCTCCAGTGCTCACGTATTTCAAAGACTTGGCGGAGTACGCCGAAGCGGAGCTTGTGGCCGCACGGATTGCGGCGTGTTTTTCAATATTTATCACCTCGGAAGCATCGATGGATCTTAACACCGGCTATGACCGCAACTTTCAAGGGCAATTCTTAGAGTCATTAGAGCCGGGCATGATAAGGCATCTTCTTCCGGGTGAGTCTATAACCTCATTTAATCCGCAACGGCCTTCGGCTACGTTCGAGCCGTTTGTGGAGAAAATGCTCAGGGCGATCTCGGCGGCTTTGGGCTTGCCGTACGAGTTAGTCGCCAAGGATTTTTCAAAGACGAACTACTCAAGCGCACGTGCGGCCTTGCTTGAAGCACGCAGGTATTTCAAGGTCAGACAGGAATGGCTCGCTCGCAAACTTTGTCAGCCGGTCTGGGAGATGGTTTTAGAGGAAGCGTATCTTAGGGGCGAGTTGGGGGCGATATCGTTTTACGAGAATAAGCTATGTTGGGTCAACGCATCATGGATTACACCGGGCTGGGAATGGGTTGATCCGCTGAAAGAAGCCCAAGCGGCGGAGGTTGGAATCCGAAACGGGATTATCACTTACTCGGATTTATATTCGGCGCAAGGGAAAGACTGGGAGGAATGCTTTGAGCAAAGAAAAAGAGAACAAGAAAAAATCAAAGAGCTCGGGCTCGAAATCAATCAGAAGCCAGATTCAGGTGATGGTAAGAGCGCAAATGCAGACAGCGCAGATGCTGGTCGTGGAGGTGAGGAATAGATGAAAAAAGATTTATTCAGAGCGGATGTCGCACGTTCCGGCAACGTCAAGATTGATAGAGATTCAGCGGTTATCAATGGCTTCGCCGTAGTCACGAAAGGCGTTACTAAAGATAGCCGAGGAGAGTTTGACGATATCTCGCTCGATTCGGTTGTTGAGCTTGGGAACAAGTTGAAAACAGGGGTCAAATCACGGTTTGGTCATCCCAACATGAGTAGCACCGCACTCGGCACTTTTTTGGGCAGGGTGCGGAATTTTAGGCGTGATGGAGACATCGTCAGAGCGGACTTGCACATCGATAAGACGGCTTTTGAGACGCCGGATGGGGATCTCGCCGGGTATGTGCTTAATCTCGCTGAAAGCGATCCGGAGATGTTCGGTGCGTCGATGGTGATTTATTGGGATGAGGAAAAACGAGAGGGCTTGGACGCTAATGGTAACGAACTACCGCCGTTCATTCGTGTCACCAATCTTTTCTCGGTTGACGTGGTGGACGATCCGGCGGCGAACAACGGGCTTTTTGGTATGCCGTTTTTCTCCGAAAGCGTGAGGCCGTCAGCGGAGATGACAGCCTTCTTGGATAAATTCCTTAACAATCCTGATGCGGTAGAGAAAACCATCGGGTTTTTGAATAGATATCGTTTAAGCAAAGAAACAGAAAATAAATCCAAAAAGGAGGTAGCGGCAATGGATGAATTAACAGTAGAGAAGTTGAAAGATGAGAGGAAGGACGTTTTTGAGGCGATTCACAAACAGGGTTTTGACGCTGGCGTTCAGGACGAACGTGGCAGGACGGTTGCGATCCTGAAAAAAGCGGAATCGTTTCAGGGTATGAGCGCACTCGCATTGGAGTCGGTTGAACAGGGGCTTTCGCTCGATCAATCGGTCGTGAAGTTTCAGCAGAAGCGGCTTGATGATATCGAGAAAGCGTCAGCGCCGGTTGTCGGGCCTGATGGCGAGGAAGTATCAAAGAAAAAAGTGACACATTTGGAGCGTGCTCGGCAGTATCAGAAAGAACACGGGTGCGGCATGACGGACGCTCTTAAAGCGACAGCGGATAAAAGGTAATAACCATAAAGGAGGAGGTTCCAGTCCTTGGGCCGTTCATTGATAAGAACTTCCTTTTTGACGCTCGGAGTATAGGGATGCTGTTTTTGCCTGTCAAGTGATATTTTTCATCAAAAATCAGGGGCGGCGATACCTTTGGG
>JAQUQA010000089.1 GCA_028716305.1 Candidatus Omnitrophota bacterium
ATACAGATTCAGCAGACAGTTTTTGCAATCAACGCAAGAGGCGTATATTTATCTCATGCCCTGGAATTTGAGACCTCGCGGGCAGTTAAGGGGCTTAAGGATTTTTATAAAGGAAAGCTTCCGCAGATAACGGTCCAGCCGGCTACCCCGGAATCCTTAAAGAGTTTATACGAGGCAATGCTCTTTGACCTGGACGGGACCCTTACCGATACCTTAAGCGGAATAGACAAATCCCTGTTAAACAGGCTGCTTTATTTCTTAGGCGCGGGTGTAATAATCGGCATAGCCACAGCCCAGAGCATTGATGAGGTAAAGAAATATATCATTGACCAGGTGGATAGCGACAAGGCCCCTGTCTTAGAGAACTTGGTTGTCTTTACTGCCAGGGGCGCGCAGGCTTGGGGATTTGACCAGGGAAAGAATCCCCGGCTATTATACGACCGTTCGCAGAGCGACCTAAATGACGCTCAGCGTTTACTTGTCCGCCAGGTGATAACTCAAGCCCTTGGATCGCTTTCGGATGATACAGAGATAAGAGACCGCCAGGCATTAATCACCATTCGCTTAAATAAAAATAAAGAAAAGCGCGACATGGTGAATGCTACCTTAAAACAGCTCATTAAAAATAATAACCTTCCTTATTGGACAGAATATTCCGGCAGCTCAACCATTCATGTGGTCTTAAGTGGGGTGGATAAAGGAACTGCCAGGGATTATTTTGTCAGCCGGTTTATTCCGGCTAAGCTGGATCATCCGGCTGATCCAGCTAAACTTCTCATTGTGGGAGACCGTTTCCAGGATTCCGGCAGTGACCGGCCGATGATTACCAAAGGCGCGAGAGTGGTTTCTGTAGGAGGAAAGGACAAAACCACGTCTCCAGAAGTAGAATATTACCCTATCCATGGCTGGAAAGGCACCAACCAGCTTTTGGGCCAGATCATGGATAGGGGCCGAACAGGCACCCTTACCGTACCCGGTATTATCTTAGGTTTCTGGGGATTATCCGATTACGCATCCAGTTTAAATGATCCTGCATCCGACGCATTTGACGCGTTAAGAAAAGTTGTATTTATTGCTTTAAGTATAGGAATTGTGCTTTTGGCAGTTAAGCCGGCAGTCAAATGTTTTCTTGCCTACAGGCTTTATCGCCAGACAGCCCATGCTTTTAGTTTTCTTTCCCGGCAGGAGAAGTTTATTGTCTTCAGGGAGATCTACCGCAGGGTTAACCGGCGCAGCCTCTCGGGGATAGATCCCTATCAGTTTTTAGTCGAGATCCTTCCTGTTTTGTCCAGGCAGATAAGCAACAGGCGTATTCTTGAAATGGCAAACAGTGTAAGCCGGCTGAAAAAAGCAAAGCTGAATCCCCTGCACGTTTTTAAATACTGTTTGCCCGGTATAGTTGCTAAATCCCGGGATACACAGTCATTTATTCAGAGCCTAAGCATTGCTGAAAGATTCAGTCTTGCCCTGCAGGATAAGCATTACGATTATCATCAGCTTTTGAAAGAGATTATGCCTCAAGTGACTACAATCACCCGCAACATTGATGAGTTCAATGAGGCAATGCTTTTAGGGATTGCCCTGGTTAAATCCGGAAGGAATCCCAGCTTTGCCTTAACTAAAATGCTGCCTGAGGTAATCAGTCTGACTAAGACAATATCTGAATTCAGGTTGAGCATCTATGCCTTGCAGCAGCTTTGCTTAGAAGGCTTTGAGCCGACAAAATTTCTAATTGCTGCGCTTATCCAACAGAACACGCAGGCCAATATTGATCAGACCCTGTTTAACTGGCAGGAGACCCGCAGGAAGTTTAAGACTGGTCAGATTGTTTTTGACCCCAAGAATGAACTGCATGTAAATATAGAATATACTACTTTCCGGGAGTTGGCAGACCGTACCCTAAAGCAGCCGCACAAATACAGCTTCCGGGAGTACCAGGAGATCCTGAATAATTTTAAACAGGACCGTAAAAAAGCGCATCTCTCGCATACCGAGAAGGCAGAAGTCAAATTCGCGGCTTACGAAGCCTTCAGGCTGCGGCAGTTTGTCCTGGAGGTAAAAAAGCGCGCGGATAAATTAGGCAAAAAAGTTTGGATTGTGCCTAATCTTAGTTACGGACGCTTTGCGGTGAGCCCGATTGCCAAGGATTTAATTGCCGACGGCGCGGAGATACATTATGCCCGTATCGGCTCTAGCGAGAGCCACGAAAACCCCGCCATTGTGAGACCGGACCTCTTCAGCCCCGGCCTTTACGACCGGATCATGAACGAACAGCCGATAATCATCGTGGTTGACGGTACACAGCATCATTTACCCCGGCCCAGGCAAAAGAAATCGCCGCGTTATCCCGATGCCTATCAAGGGTACCGCAATCTGATCATTGCGGTAAATGACGTTATTTCCTGCGGACAGGAACGGGCGTTTAAACATTTGGTTAAAAGAGACGGTAAATTTATCCGGCATATCAGAAAAAAATCCGATTACCGCAAGCTGCGCAGGAGATTTTTCAGGCTTTATAAGCCGGATACAAAGGCAAAACGGCCTTTATATACCGTGGAATTCTGGAATCCCGGCAGGCGCCAGATCATGCTAAGAGAAGCCAGAAAGGAAATCTGCGCGGCAATACCGGTTGAGGCGGATCAGATATATCAGCCCGCGCTTATTTTTGTCAGCTCGGTGATGTTTGACGAAGATATACCGGTATTTATCCGTAACTGGATCAACCGGGAAAAGAAAGTTCGGCACAAGCCGGCATATTTTGACGATACCGCTCATATTCAAAATATCATCTTTAAAGTCGATAATTTTGGCGTCAGTCTTTCGGATGAAATTTACACCGATATCAGGCGGGAATATAAACGGATAATCGAAATTTACCGGCCTCGGCTCGACCTTTCTGCCGGGCCATTGGATCCGGCCAATCTGCCTTACAAGGCAGTGATTTCGGATTTAGACGGTACTTTAGCGGACAATCTTCAGCCGATACAAAAGCTGGCATTGGAAAAACTGCTTTATCTTCTAAGTTTGGGCGTACAAGTTGCCGTTATAACCGGCCAAAGCCACAAAGAGATGGAAAGAAACTTTATCAGCCAAGTGCCCGCCAAATACCAGGGTTTGCTTGCGAATTTAACGGTTTATCCCGCTACCGGCAGTCAGGGATTCGGCTTTGACCAAAACGGCAATGCCTTAGCTGTGCCGCTTTATGATAGTGCCGAAGCAAGGTTGACCGGCCAACAGATGCAGGCGTGGCGCCAGATAGTCGAGTCATTGCTTAAGGAATTTGCTTTGGACCAAAAGGTAAAGGACAGGAAGGGGCGGATTATTGCACGGCCGGCAGAACTGGTTGACGGCGGCAGCCAGATTATTGTTCGTTTGAGAGAAAGGGCATTTTTACGCCGGGAAATAAAAAAACGCCTCGAGCGCGCCGTAAACGTAGAAAACTTGCCGATCAGATTCAAAGAGATCGGCCGTACAGGCATCCGGATGACGATTAAAGGCATAGACAAATCAGCCGCGGTTAAATACCATCTCTCCAGAGTTTGTAAAGATAGATTCGGTTTTGAGCCGAAACCTGAAGAAGTTTTAATTTTAGGCAACAGCTTTGATGAGGGGGATGATGACCGCGATATGATGATTAGGGGCGCGAAGGTTTTTTCCGTAGGAGCTAAGCCGCTTATGCGCCATCTCCGGGCAGGAATTAATTTCTATCCGGTGCGCGATCGGCAAGGCGGCGATCAGCTCTTAGCCGAGTTAATCAATTTATTTCCGGATAAGAAACCCGCATCGCCAGAGGCACAGTCGCCGGCTATTAGATCAAATTCATTTTTCCCTCTGCCTTTGCTTGCCTCGGGAAACCTTTTCGATGGCCTGGATCTTTTGGCCGGTTTTACGGTTTGTTGTATCGCAGGTATTTCCGCTGCTATTTTAATCTTCCGGCATAAAATTTTTAGCCGTCGGCAAGCATCCCGCCCCGAAGGCAATTTTGATAATCAAGGGATACAGTCCGATAACGGCCGTGATCTTAATAAGATAGCCGGACAAATAAGAGAGCAATATCACGGCATCAAAGTCGGCATTATCGGGGCAGCCGCGCCGACAAAGGAATATTCCTCTAATTCAGGCGTTGAACTAGGCAGGAAATTAAGTAATTATCTGGGGGATAATGGCTTTGTTTTTACCGGTGGTGTCTCGGGAGTAGGCGTGGATGTATATCGCGGAGTAGTCGATACCGGCAAAGGCAAAAATGATCGGTTCTTTATTTTGTTGCCTGAAGAAATACCTCCGGCAAAAGAATATCTGGATGTTACTTCTGATCGGCAGGTAAATACAGCCTACTTTGGCGAAGATATGTTCGAGCGCAGGATCGGCATGGCTAAAGTTGCGGACGTCTTGGTTGTAGTTAACGGCCGTGGTGGAACCTTGCATGAGGCGATTTCTGCCTTGGAAGAGAATAAAAAGGTCATTGTTTTGAATCAGGGGGGAGCCGGCGGATTATTATATTTGGCAAAGCTGGAGAACAGCGTCCTCCCCGGATTAGCCGACTCCGGTTTAAGGAAAGAACATTTGAAGAATATCTTTTTGGCAGATATCAGCAATATCGAAAAAACGCTGGATCTGGTATTAGGGAGAAAACCGGAAGCCACGGCCTTGATTTTAGGAGATCCTTTAGAAAAAGTACTATTTTCCGCATCAGGTGGAAATGGGTTTGTTTTGGGTCAAAAGGCCATTTCTGCGATTAATAGCTTGGCAGGCGTCCATAAGGAGTTGTTCTTGGAGATAGATGCCGATACCCTTATCGACGCTTCTAAAGACCATCTTCAGTTAAAAGGCCTGGGTTTTAAGGCAGCAGTAGCTTCTTTATTGCAGGCGCAGGTGGAAAAGCAAATTCCAGAGAAACTGCGTATCCGGCTGATCAATATTAATCCCTATTTGAATAGAGACCAAATCATCGAAGTCCTGGGTCTTGATGACAGTCTGCTTGAAAGAATGGTTTCCATACCGGAGATCCCGGAAGATTACCTGATCAAAAGCCTAGAACCGTACCTGGTAACTAACTCCATCAGGATTATTTTTGAAGATAACCTGAAATTCTGGGGTGGAAAAATAGATGTTTTGGTCAAGCGCGGCCAGGAAGGTGAAATCCTTTCCAGTCTGGGCTTGATTATTGCGGGGCTCGCCAAAGAACCGGAATTTTACGCAATTCTGCCCGATGACCTCAAGGTATTCCTTGCCGCGGTTAAAGACGAAAAAGGAGATATCGCCTTGGATGATCAGAATAAAATTAAACGGCTTATCTTCAAACCCATAGAAAAAACAAAAGTAGATACACGGTATCTGGACCGGTTGAATAAAGCCAACCAAGAATTAGAAGGTATGGTGTAAGGTGAAAAGAATAGTAATCACCATGATAATCGGCAGCCTGTTTTTCTTCACGACTGCTTC
>JAQUQA010000090.1 GCA_028716305.1 Candidatus Omnitrophota bacterium
TCTTGGCCTCGATCATTACCTGGGGGGTCATCTTGTCCAGGCTCTTGATTATCTCGGCGATCTTGATCAGGTTTGATTTTGTCTCGGTGATGATCAGCATGTTGGTGCGCGTCTCCAGGGTTATTTTGCCGCGCGGAGAGATCAATTTCTCCACCGTGGCCTTGATATCCGTTGCCGTGCAATAATTCAAAGCGAACGTCTGGGTATCCAGCGGCTCTTTTGACGCGGCCTCCTCCTGGGCCCTGCGCTGCTGTGACAGTTTTTCCAGAGTAGAAACCATGATCACCTTGTTATTCAACCATTCGTATCCGAAACCGTAAGTAGTCACGATCGTGTCCAGGGCCTTTTCCCATGGAATGTCGGTCAGGCGGATACTGACATTACCGATGACCTCCGGAGTAGCGACAATATTCACCCCGGACTTATAGGAAACGATTCTCAGGACATTCCTGATATCGGCATCCTTAAAATCCAGTGTCACATTCTGCGATTCAGCCAGGTTCTGTAATTTCTTCTCCGACTCGGCCATCTCCTGGAGGGCCTGGACGGCGTTTTCATTTACCGCTACCGCCGTCTCCTGCGGCACCACAGCAGGCTCTAAAACGCTAACCGCCGGCGCGGAAGCCTCAGCGGCTTCTTTTTCAACGGCAGCGTATAAATTATCGCATTTCGCGGCCATAGGAAAAACCTGCAGCAATAATAAAATCCAAGATAAGGCTAAGGAAGTAACCGTTCTGGATTTACTCACTCTTCCTCCTTTTTAATCACCACTTCATAAATTTGCCCCTCTTTGATAAAAACGATCCTGTCGTTATCGATCGAAAGGACCTGGTAATCTCCTACCGCGTCCCCCACCCTGACGACCTTTCCGTTTACTAAAGCATAAGAGAGTCCCTTTTGGTCAAAGACAATCCCCTCGACGCTTATCCCGGACTCCCCCGTATCCGAATCCAGCTTGACTAACCTGCCGTCGGAAGTAACCAAAGGCATAAAAGGATCGCGCCTGCCCGATGATTCGTATTTGGGACCACCCTCCCCTTGCGCTAAAACGAAGATCTGCAGCAGAAGAACAAAAAAGGTGCAGGCAAAAAGGCACCCGGCTAAAAGTATGCGCACCCCGCCCCTGCGAAAGGAGCCTTTTTTCAGGCTTCCATAGAAATAACGGAAAATTATTTTATTGACGGACATAAGTTTTCAGGCCGACATTAATGCGTTCGTTAAAATAATCATTACCCTGGCGGGAAATAGAAAGACTCTCCACGGCAATGAATTTATCCAGCTGTTCCAGTTTATCCAGAAAACCTCCCAGCGAATGATAATTACTGGTCAGCTCCAGGCTGATGCTTACCGGAAAAAAGCTGCCTACCGCCTGCTTGCCGGAAGTGTCCATTGCCGGCCTCATCTGAATGATCTTGACGTTATTTTTATTCGCCAGGCTGGAAATCTCGCTAAGCAAAGGAACTATCTCTTCCTGGGAAATAAGTTTTTTCCGTTCTTTGACCGCCTGGGTCTGCTGGGTGATCTTTAACTGCTGGATCCTGACCATCTCCCTTTTTAAATTAGCAATCTCTCCTTTTATGGTAACCGTCTTTTTTCCGGTTTGCTTGATCATGTTAAATTGCATACCCAAAAGATACGCTAAATCAAGATAGACAAGCGTGGCAAAGATCACCAATACCAGCATGATCTTTTGTTTATCAAGCTGTAATACCTGCATCTGAAAATTTTCCAATATCTTGTTCATCTGCTTTTCAGCCTTCCATTCAGAACGAAATCGGCAATCTCATAGCCGTAGACCGTCCGGCGCGTTACCGATCCCAGCTCCAGACGGTCGAAATCCCTGGCGAATGTTGGGTCTTTTTTCAGGCTATCCATGAATTTATTGATTACGCCGATCTCTTCTTTAGCCATTGAAACAACTGACCCGCGTAGAATAAAGTTGTCGCTGGAAACCAGCATTTCATTGAACCACATTCCGCTGGGGATGACCGCGCTCAGATTATTCAGCTTTTCGGCCCAATCCACCCGCTTAGAGAGCAACAGGTCTACCGCCTGGGTATCTTGGGAGGAACTGGAATATTCCTTCTGCACGCTTTCCAGCTTTACCTTTTCCGGGGCAAGCTGCTTCCATTGCTTATTAACCGCGGCCAGCTGGATATTTTTAAAAATCAGGATAAAGGCCAGAGTGATGTGCAGCAATAATATGGCTGCCGCCGCAAAGGGAATGACGTAAACGAGTTTTCTTAAATCCTGCTCTTTTGCCCCGCTGTGAGCGACAGGAGCGGGCTTGGCCAACTTACGCCTTAATTCTTCCGGTAAAAGGTTGATCTCGATCATTTTTCCTGCCTTAGGGCCAACCCCGCGGCTACCCCCATCCGAACAAACATCTCCTGCGGCACTTCGGCCAGGCCAGGGGCTAAAGGTATGCGCTTCAGCGGGTCCCACACCTCCACTTCGATACCCAGGAGATTGGACAGCTTCTCGGGAAGGCCCTTAAAAAGGATCCCCCCTCCGCTTAAATAGATCTTTGTCACGGAAGAGGCGCTCTGTGTTTCATAATAATCAAATGAGGTCCTCACTTCGATAGCCAGCCCGGAAAGAATGGAATCAACTGCGATGGTCACCTTCTCCACGCTGGTATTTTCCGGGCTGATCTTCAACGCTTCCGCCTGAGAAAAATCCATACCCAGCATGTCCGAGATCTTCTGGGTAAAATTATTCCCCGCGAAATGGATGTCCCTGCTCAACCGGGGCATCCCCCCCTCAAGAATGTTGAGGTTGGTCAAAGAAGCCCCGATATTCAGGATCGCCACCGTTTTGGCTTCTGTTTTTTCTTTCTCATCCGCGTTTTTTTCTAAAGGATAATTAAAATTAAAGGCATTGATCAGGGCGATCGAATCGATATCCATGATGCTTGGCTTAAGCTCGGCGTCCTCGGCCAGCTTGATCCTCTGCTCGATAACTTCTTTTTTTGCCGCCGCCAATAAAACCAGCATTTTATTATCGGGGAGGTCCTGCCTTAAAATATGACTATCCAGGTTAACTTCGGATATCGTAAAGGGAATATGCTTCTCCGCCTCGAATTTCAAGGCCTGCTTGAGCTCGAATTCATTCATCTTTGGAAAACTGATGTAGCGCAGAATAGAAGAGTTGCCGGAAATCGACAGATTGACCTTCTTGACCTGGAAAGCCTCGGAGATTTTCTTGAGCACGGCCGGCAGGTCCAGCGCCACCGGCTCAATCTTCAGATCGCAAAGCTCAACGCTATCCTTGGTAAATTTAAGCTTTACCGCCTTTACCGCGGAACCTCCGATATCCACCCCTATGCAATAATTTTCTTTCGGGGCCTTTTTCCCGAATTTAAAAGGGAATTTCATGTTCAGCGTAATTCCTTTTCGATGCTCTTTAACATCCTCAAACGGTTGAGCCGTTCCCTGGCCTCGACATCTCCTGGGTTAAGCCTGAGTGCCGCCTCAAATTTACCGATCAATTCATCGATCTTGCGCAGCTTCTCGGCGGTCTTTGCCGGATCCTCGGCGATCATCTCCCTGGCCTTCTGCCAATCCGCGGAGGAAAAATCTTTTTTCATCACCACTACCTTCTCGGAGAGCACCTTATCCCATTCCCCCTGGGTCATGGCCGCGTCGTTATCATTAAAAACCACCATCCCGAAACTCTCCGGGTCCGCCGGGACAAGCCTGGAGGGTTCCGGGGCAGCAGGTTTTCTGCTAACAGGCCCCTTCTTTATTTGGCCGGTTTCCGGACCGATCTCCAGCTGGGTATACCTGGTAAAAAAAATAGAAAAACCGATCGTACCGACAATAAACAGAACGACTACCCCCAAAAGAAAATACAATTGTCTTTTTGCGATCATTTTAAAATCACTCCTGCCAGTGTAAGAGTCTTTTTGTTCCATTGTTATTGCTTAGCCATTGGAAACCCGGCGGAAGATCCCCATCCTGGGCCCGGCTTGAATAATAATATCTTTCGTAAGTAAGCACTTCCAGAAGAGAAAGGTTCCCGTTTACGATAATGTTCCCGCTGGTCGACCCCCAATCAAGAATATCGACAAAATTTGAATTACTGTGGGTATAGATCACGCTTTCATGCTGGCTCCTGAATATCGAAGCCTCGTTGTAATTCCCCCAACTGACCGTGCTCAACCGGGCATTCTCCTGGACCTGCAGCGGCTCGACATAGGTGATCGCCCCGGTTGAAATAATCGTCAGGTCCTCGTTATCCTGCCAATTACCATCAAAAAAGATATTGACGTTGCCTTCACCGGGCGCCGAACCTTCGACATAGATCAGTTTTTTCCCGATCAGGGACTGATTGGGGAAAATATTTACCGTGCCGTTGTTCTTGACGTAGACGACCTCATTAGGATCGCAATCCTGCACGGCCTTTTGCCCGAATAAAACAAAATCCGCGAATTCATTGGGAGTACCATTAGTGTTATAATCGGGTATGGGAATAGTGGTACCTGTGGAACTCACCCCGGTCTGCTTATCTTCAAAATAATCGCTGGCCCCAAATGTCTTTGTATAATTCCCGGAAATACGCGTCTTTCCGTAAACTTCGGCGCGCGCAAGCAACCCGGTTAACGCCATATCCCCGCCGATAGAAATCGTATTCTGAAAAGCCAGAGGGATACCCATAAAGAAGGCCGAGACCGAGCGTTGCGTATTATTGACGGTGCCGGTAACCGTGACATTCGGAAGATTAGAAGTATTGATCAAATAGGTCCCTTCGGAAAAGTTAACCGCTCCTACGGGCTGGGCGATATTATTTACCCAGTTATAATAGGCCTGGTTCAACCCGGCTTCCGCGATCCAGAAGGCCCTGGTGGAGTTGGCGTATTTTTGGGTAAGCTGATTTTCGGAAATGGTTCCGGCAAAGAATGCCGAACCCATGATCGTCATTACGGCAACAACCGAATAAAAAAGTATAAGGGCAACTCCGCGGTTATTCATTTCTTGTATTCACCCTTTCTTTTAAAGAAAATGAAAGATCCCTTCCCCTGACGTTATTACTTGAGGTCAAATCCAGGGAAACCAGATTTGACCCGGAACAATCCGTAGTGCAGGTAGCGGTGTCATCGTGCCAACAGCAAAAGCTCAAGGCCGTGATATGGTTGCCCACGATCTGGGTTGTCCCCGCGGGGAACTCCCGGATCAGCCGGTTGTTGGCCGTATCACGGTAAAACTTCGCTCCGGAAGACGATGGGGTACTGAAAGTAATCACCGCTCCGGAGGCATCTATGCTCTTGGTATGCGCGCTGCGCAACTCCCTGGAGATTGCTTCAGTGGCACGCCTGG
>JAQUQA010000091.1:0-2830 GCA_028716305.1 Candidatus Omnitrophota bacterium
TATAAACCACCTCCGCGCCCTCTACGGCGGTCTTTGCCTCGTTAGATAAGCTAACCGTGTTTTTTTGCTTCGCGGCTATATCCCGGGCGGCCCTGAATACGGACTGGTCCGGCTCATACCCCTTGGGGACGGCGACCTTTATATTCAACCCGCATTTCGCGCCTGCCATAAGCAATGAATTACAAACATTGTTACCATCACCCACATAAGCCAGGGTCACCCCCGGTAATTTCTTTAATTTCTCCCGGATGGTATAAACATCGGCCAGGGCCTGGCAGGGATGCGAAAAATCCGTCAACCCGTTTATCACCGGAACCGTAGCATATTTGGCCATCTCAACCACATTCTTATGTTCAAAGGTTCGCAGGACCAGCCCGTCAACATAGCGGGAAAGCGTCTTGGCCACATCCTCAATGGTTTCCCTGACCCCCAGATTTATCTCTCCCGGAGAGAGGTAAATGGAGTTACCTCCCAGCTGATACATCCCGACATCAAAAGAAACCCGGGTCCGGTTGGAAGGTTTCTGGAATACCAGGGCCAGGGTTTTACCTGAAAGGGCCTTGCTGTATTTGGCCCTGTTCTTCTTAAGCTGATCGGTGAGATCAAAGATCCCCTCGATATCTTGCGCGCTCAAATCACCGATTGAAACCAGGTCTTTTTTCATTAGCCGCACCTTTTCATTTCCTCTTTAATTATCCGGACCGCCTTATCCACATTGCCTTTGCTGACGTTTAGCGCCGGCATGAGCCTTAATACCCGCTCATGGGTGCAATTGATCAAGAGCCTCTTTTGCAGGCAGTTCTCCACTATCTGCTTACCGGGAATATTAAGTTCAACTCCGGCCATCAATCCTATGCCCCGGACATCCTTGATCACCGTAAAAGTTTTTTTCAACTCTTCCAGCCGGCCGAAAAGATACGCCCCCATCTGGGTAACGTGGTTAAGGATCTTCTCTTTTTCTATCGCCTGCAGCACGGCCAAAGCCGCCCTGCAGATCACCGGCCCCCCGCCAAAAGTGGAAGCATGCATTCCGGGCCCCAGGGTATCGGAAATTTCCTTTCTGGCGATCATTACGCCTATAGGAAGGCCTCCTCCCAGGGCCTTGGCCAGGGTCAAAATGTCGGGGGTAATACCGTAATGCTGAAAACAAAACATTTTACCCGTTCTGCCGATACCGGTCTGCACCTCATCGATGATCAAAAGCAGTTTTTTCTCATCGCAGGTCTTTCTTAAGGCCAGGACAAAATCTTTTTCGGCGACATTTATCCCGCCTTCACCCTGGATCAATTCCAGCATGATCGCCGCCGTCTTATCAGTGATCGCCGCTTTCACCGCTTCCAGATCATTGTATTTTACCGTCTTGAACCCTTCCGGCATGGGGGCAAAACCATCCTGATATTTCTTTTGCCCGGTGGCCGCCAATGCCGCCAGCGTCCTCCCATGGAAAGAATTTTCAAAAGTAATAACCTCATATCTGCCGTTGCCGAATTTGCGGCTGAATTTAATCGCGGCCTCATTCGCCTCTGCCCCGGAGTTACAGAAAAAAACCTTACCCGGGAAGCTTACCCGCACAAGCTCTGCCGCAAGTTTTGCCTGCGCGAGGTGATAATAGTTATTGGGAATGAAAATAAGCTTGGAGACCTGGTCCCTGACCGCCTGCATCACCTTGGGATGGCAATGCCCGAGATTCCCCACCCCCCAACCGGGGAAAAAATCCAGGTACTCCCGGCTATCCAGGTCAAAAAGCCTGCTGCCCTTTCCTTTGACAAAAACCAGCGGCACCTTGGAATATGTCGGAAGGATATTCTCTTTATAGACCGCGAAAACCTCTTCTTTTTTCATTTTATGATCTCTGTCCCTATACCATGATCGGTAAATATCTCCAGCAATAAACCGTGGGGTATGCGCGCGTCGATCATGTGGGTTTTTTTCACGCCTTTTCCCAGGGCCTCGATACAGGCTTCGACCTTGGGGATCATCCCCTGCTGCACGATCTTACCCTCAATCAATTCCCTGGCTTCCTTAACGGTGAGAGTAGACAAAAATGAATTAGCGTCATCCTGGTTACGCATAATCCCTTTGACATTGGTCAGGACAACAAGTTTTTCCGCCTTCAGGGCGGATGCGATACCGGAAGCGGCCTCATCGGCATTGACATTATAGACCTTTTTATCCGCTCCCCTGGCCATCGGCAGGACAACCACGATATTGTCTTCCTTAAGTTCTTCGAGTATCGGCTCTGCGTTGACCTGGCTGACCCGGCCGACCATCCCCAGGTCTATCTTTGCCTTCTTTTTTTCCGCCTGGATGATCTTTTGTTCCTTGCCGTTCAAACTGATCCCTTTGGCCCCCAAATCGTTTATCTCCCGGATGATCGTATCGTTTAACTTCTGCAGCTCTTCTTCGACGACCTTGAGCGTTTCTTCATCGGTCACCCGCATCCCGTCAACAAACTCCGTCTTCTTGCCGGAACCGCGTATCCTCTCGCTGATATTCGGGCCGCCGCCGTGCACCAGCACCGGACGCAAACCCATGAAACTCAAGAAAACAATATCCTCCAGGACCGCCTGGCGGATCTTTTCGTCTCCCAAGATGCTGCCGCCGTATTTGATCACAATGGTCTTCTTATGGAACTTCTTGATATAAGGCAGCGCCTCGATCAAAACATCCGCTTTTCTGATTGCCTCTTCCATGTTTATCTTGCTCCCAATTTATTGAACCGGCGCAAAGCGTAAAACATAAAGTGTAAAGTTTAAGTTTAAAACTTAAAACGTTTTACGCTTTAACTTTGCGCTTTGCGCTTTAAGCTTTACGCTTAATTATATTCCGC
>JAQUQA010000091.1:2930-5292 GCA_028716305.1 Candidatus Omnitrophota bacterium
AAAGGTATACCGGCCCTGATTTTCTCCATAGGTAAAGGCCTGCCGATTATTCCGGTAGAGGCCACCAAAACACGGGCCTTACTGATGCCGGTTTGCGCGGCCAAAAGACCTGCGGTCTCTTCTGCGTCGGCCAACCCTTTTTTACCGGTAAAACAATTGGCATTCCCGCTGTTAACGATAATCGCCTGATGCACCGGACTTTTTTTTAAAGAGGCTTTGCAAAAAATAAGCGGAGCAGCCTGGATCTTATTTGAGGTGAACAAACAGGCAGCCTGCGCGGGTACCTCGGAAAAAAACAACGCCAAATCAGGCTTTCCGGATCTTTTGATCCCGCTGGCTACCCCGGCGGCTAGAAAACCTTTGGGTAAAATCGCTTTTTTAAAAATCTCCAACTCCTCTACCTCTTTCCTCGCTTAGATCAACCCCATTGTCTCGGGGAACTTATACATGATGTTCATGTTTTGCACCGCCTGCCCGGAAGCGCCCTTAAGCAGATTGTCGATAGCGGAAATAATAATGATCCTGCTGCCGAAATCCTGGATCCCGATATCGCAGTAATTCGTCCCGACAACGTCTTTCAGCCGGGGAAACTGCCCCTGCGGCTTTATTCTCACAAAAGGCTCATTTTTATAGAATTTCTTATACAGCTCTACGATGTTTTGCGCCTTGCGCTTTGCACTTTGCGCTTTATTGACATAGATCGTCTGCAATATCCCTCTATTCAAAGGCAAAAGATGCGGAACAAAAGTAACCTTGAGTTTTTTTACCGCCAGCCGGCTAAGCACCTGGTTGATCTCCGGGCTATGCTGGTGGACATTGACCTTATAGGCCCTGAAATCCTCGTTGACCTCGCAAAATTGAAGGCCATCGGCAGGCTTTCTGCCTGCGCCGGTAACTCCCGACTTGGCGTCGATAATCACTGATTCGGGGTCGATCTTATTCAGGGCCGCTAAAGGCGCCAGCGCCAGGATCGCTCCGGTAGGATAACAACCCGGGTTTGCCAATAACTTCGCCGACTTGATCTTATTGCGATAAAGTTCGGGCAGGCCGTATACCGAATACTTGAGATTGCGCTTATCCGTGTGTCTGGCCCCGTAAAAATCCTTATAGACCTTGACATTTTTCAACCGGTAATCCGCGCTAAGGTCAATTACCTTTTTTTTAGCCTTGAGCAGCTTCGGCACGATCTGCAGGGAAACTGTGTGCGGCAAGGCGAGAAAAACCAGGTCTGAGCTGGCAGCGATCCTTTTGAAGTCCAAAGGGGCGCAAAGCAGATCAAGCCTGCCGCCGAATTGCGGATAAATTTCCGATATTTTTTTCGGCTTAACGATGCTTCTGGATGACAAATCCGTTATCCTCACCTGGGGATGCCCCAGGAGCAGATCGATCAGCACCTCTCCGGCATAACCGGTCACCCCGACAACACTAACCTTCAACATAAAAGCTCCTTTTGCGTGCAATGAAGTTCATCTTAGGATAAAATACCGTCCACGTCAAGAATTTTCTCGACGATTTCCCGTCGTCCCTCGACGAAAAAAAATCCCGCTTTGCCAGCGGGATCTTTGCGTATTGCGTATTGCGTTGTGCGTATTGCGTAATCTACATATGGAATTTTATCTCTTTGTCCACTGGAAGCGTTTGCGTGCGCCTTTCAGGCCGTACTTCTTGCGCTCTTTGGCGCGCGGATCGCGGGTAAGATACCCCTGTTTACGCAGGATATCCTTAACGTTAGGGTCCAAAGACACCAGTGCCCGGGAAATTCCCAGCCTTAATGCCCCGGCCTGTCCGGTAAGGCCGCCGCCGCTCATATTCGCGATCACGTCAAACTTGGCCTGATTATTGGTAATCAGTAACGGCTGCTTGACGATGATCCGGTCTGTCTCACGCAGGAAATACTTATCAAAAGGCGAACCGTTAACGGTAATATCGCCTGTGCCCGGGATAAGCCTTATCCGGGCGATCGCTTCCTTGCGCCTTCCGACCGCTATGTTTTTTTTGCTCTGCTCTGCTTCCATTTTTAATTATATCTCCAGTGTAGTCAATTTCTCGTTTTTTTGCGGATAGTCATCTTTCGGATAAACCTTTAATTTCTTGATCAAATCGCTGCCTAAGGCCCCGCCGGGCAGCATTCTGCCGACCGCCAGCCTGATCACGGTAACCGGGCTCTTCTGGAGCATCGTCTCAAGGGTCATCTCCCTTAAGCCGCCCGGATAACCGGAAAACCGGCGATAGACCTTCTGCTTAAGCTTTCTGCCGGTGACCTTGATTTTAGCGGCATTGATGACAATTACTCCGTCTCCGGTATCCAGATGCGGGGTAAACATCGGCTTATGCTTGCCTCTTAAGACCGAGGCGACCTTGC
>JAQUQA010000092.1 GCA_028716305.1 Candidatus Omnitrophota bacterium
AAGCGAGGGCGAAAAATAGGAAAGTCTTTTCCCCGTCCAGGGCCCCAAAATCGATCCCCTCATTTTTACGGGCAAAAACCAGGACAAAATCTTTGACAAAGTTTGACTTTCCGTGCGGAATAGCTACTCCCTGGCCGATCCCGGTAGAGCCCAGTTTTTCCCTGCCGATAATCGTCTTGAAAAAAGCCTTTTTATTTTTAAGCTTTCCGGATTGGGCAATCAACTCTACCAGTTCGGCAATAATCTGCTTCTTATCTTTCCCTTTAAGCTCAAGGTTGATCAACTTGGCCTTCAGGAGCTTGCTTAATTTTATATTTATCGGGGTCGGCATAATTAAACTTATTATACCACTGCGCGGGAGTAAGGCAATAGATTTGTTGTATACGGATCAGGGACCACGGATAAAGAACCACGGACCAAGGACCAAGAACCAAGGACCAAGAACCATGGGGGACATCTACGAGGGACGAGGGAAGAAGGACGAGGGACGAGGGAAGTGTAAAGTTCAAAGAGCGAAGCGCAAAGTTACAGCGTAAAACGTAAAACAATAAATTCGTTCTGCGTTCGACGTTCAGCGAACGGCGTACGCGTAACGCGGAACGCAGAACGCCGTTCGCCGAACGAAAATAAATTTTGCTTCTTGAACTAAATCTTTCCCAACAGGATCAACACGCCCATGCCGACGAAGATGGCCCCTCCGATGGCTTTGATCACCTCTGGCTTGATATAGTTTGCCAGGGCCGACCCGATAATAACCGAAATTACCGTAACCAGAATATAGGCCGAGATCGAACCGCAGAAAACCATAAGCGGCTTGCCTGATTTAGCCGATAAGGTAATCCCTACCAGCTGGGTCTTATCCGCCAGCTCAGCCAAAAAAATAGCTGAAAAGGTCGTAAAGAATATCTTCCAGTCCATATTTTTCCCCTTTCTGCTTACAACTTATAACTTATAACTGAATTAAAACAGGTGAGAAACTCCTACGATCCCGTAGTTTGTATCTATGCCCCGGTTGGGAGATTTGATGCTGGCATTGGAGAGATGACGATAGCGGTATTCCGCGGTAATGGCGGTTCTTTTATTCAGAAAATAATGCAGGCCCAGCCCAGCATATTCATTAAAATTGAACTGCGTCCCCTGCTCCCGGGTGTGCTGGGTGATGTAAATAAACCCAACCCCTCCCTTAAAATAAGGCTGGAGTTTCCAGGTTTCCGGGACAAAACCGATTTTTATAAGAAAATTGTTTCCGATCTCGGCATTATTATCCGGCTGGTAAGAATAAGAGGCAAAAGGCTCCAGCACGAAATCAAACATCACCGGGGGGTTAAAATTTATTTTTTCTAATTGTGGTTTGAGGTCGAAGTCGAGGTCCAGATAAAACGTTATCGGATGGTAAGTGGCTTTGTCGCGCAATTTCGCGCTTCCGAATCCGGTGAGCACTTCAATTCCTTTAAGGCATTTCTTCGGCTCAGCTTCGTCGGCAAAACCCGATTGGGCGCAAACAACTAAAGAAACCAGAAGAATTAAGCAAGCAGGGATTTTGAAGTTCATGCGTATAATTATATTTAACGCTTCCGTATTGTCAACAGGTTTTCTTAAAAATTTCTTACTCCAGCGAACGACCTGTCAAGCGTCAATCGAATACCCCGAAAGTGCGCAGCTTGTTCTTTAGTTCTTCGATTTTAACGCCGGCCTCTTTTTCCCGGGCTTCTTTTTTTAAGATCTCGGCTTTCAACTCATCGATCTGGCGCTGCTGCGCGAGGACGGTCTGCTGGCATTCAATCAGGCTGTTTTGGGTTGTCCGGGTTTTTTTAGCAGAGGTACATCCCGCGGCAAAAACGGCAAGGCAAACCGCCACAAGTAAATTATAAAGGAGATTTTTTCGCATTACCACCTGCCCCTTTTTTGAATATCCGGCTAAAAACAAAGATCCCTAACCCCAAGATCAGTGTCCAGGATAAAAGCAGAAGAATCCAACCGGCCGGTTTCAAATTATATCTCCCTCAAATAAGAATATTAGCGCAAAAGTCAAAACGCAAAACTGAAACTTAAAATAATAAATTCCGTATTGCGTACGGCGTATTGCGTATTGCGTAAATTCAAAAAAACCTAAGCTTATAACTTATAACTTATAACTGAACTTTCAGTTATTACAAATTCACGACATCTTCCGGATGATACAACGAAAGGAACAACAGCATATAATCACGTAAATGCCGGGTAAGCAGAAAATTGTTGCGTATATGCTCCTTTCCGTTCTCTCCCAGCCTCCGGGAGTATTCCGGGCTGTTCAGCAATTGTTTGATGGCAAAAGCCGCCCCCTCGACGGAACGACAGAGTAACCCCGAATATTTATGTTTTACCTGTAAGGGGATCCCCCCGACATGAGAAGCCACTACCGGTTTTGCTTTCCAGAGGGCCTCCGCGACCGTCAGCCCAAAACCTTCTTTCAATGATTTCTGCAGGATCACCGTGGATGCCCGCTGCAGGGCGTTGACCTCGATATCATTCTGCGGTAAAAGCAAGATATGCGCGTCAGGATCGCCTTTTGCCCTGGCCATTACTTCCTCCAGGACCTGGATCCCCTCCGGGTCGTCGGATGCGGCCCCTCCGGCCAGAATCAACTGGCAATCGATATATCTTTTGACCTGCCGGTAAGCCTCAATTACCCCTAAGGGGTCCTTGAGCCGGTCAAAACGCGATATCTGCGTAATGATCGGTTTATCCGGCACTATCCCGTATTTATTGAGCACCGCGTCGATAGTCTCCTGCGGCAGGTCTTTATTCTTGTCGCTTAAAGGGTCGATCGAAGGAGAAATGAGGAATTGCCGGATCGGCAGCTTTTGGGAAAATCCGGGAGCGGAAAAAACCGCTGAATCGTACTGGATGATGAAATCTTTCAAAAAATCCCAAACCTTCTGGTGGGGGTTGGAGACATCGATATGGCAGCGCCAGATCCATTTATTGTTGCCGCGCTTCTTGACCAGGGCGATCGGCTGGGGGTCATGGACAAAAACGATATCCCCGTAGGTGTTAATCTCTTCGATATTCTTGGAACTGGTTTCCATGAAGATATCGAAATCCCGCTGGGAAACTTCTTCCTTCCTGCCATGCAGGACATTATGGAATTTTTTGGTCACCTCAAAAAATTGCTCTCCACCCTTGATCAGGTCCCACTTCGTATCTACCCCCAATTCCCGCAATAAAGGCACCATCCGGTTGAGGATCTCCGCCACCCCTCCACCGACGGAAGTAGAATTGATATGCTGGACCGTCCTGCCTTTAAGCTTCTCGGCGAGCAGTTTCAGGTCGTCGATTACCGACTGCCCGACAATCGGGGTATATTCGTCTATCTGTATCATCTTCCGCCTTTATATCCTTTTCTCGATGATCCTGATCAGGGTCTTTCGTAAATTCTCCAGCGTATAAGTATAGGGGTCAAGCTTGGCAATTTCATTGGCCAGTTTACCGTCCCCCAGGGATGTCTCTACCCAGTAAGAGAAATCATTGGTCTTTTTTTCCAGCCTCAAGCGGGATTCAAAAACATGAAAATAGATCGAATCGATGGTGATCTTTTTGAGGACTTCCGCGAATTCTTTAAGATCATAAGCCTGATAATTAGTAGGCAGGATAAAGCTGACCGACTTGATAAAATGGAACTCTTCTTCCGACCTGGAGAACTTTAATTTTGCCATGGCGTTGCCCTCCAGGTATTCTTCGATGGTAGCAACGATTTTCTCCCGTAATTCCCGGATACTCGAATACTGTATCGTATCGATACTGGCCAGCCTTTCCGCCAGTTCGTTTTCTCCCAGGATGCCGCCGACCCAAAAAGCGAAATCGTTCGGCGGTTCGGGCGACAAATACTGGTGCTGCTGGAGGAAACGATGGGTGTGGTGGTAAATGCTCGCTCCCGGAACAACCTTGATCAGCTCCAATAGTTGCCCCAGGGTAGCCGCGCGCATTCCGGTAAGCTCTGAAAGGTGCAGCCGGGTAGAAAACCGAAAAGGCTCTTTTGCTCTGATCAATTCTGCCATAAGCATACCTTACGTGATATTTTTTAGCTAGTCAAGGCCTTATTTGGGGATACATAATCCCCTGGGTCAACTCCGGATAAAGCCTCCTAAACAGAGAGCAATTTGGAAATCCGGACTAAAAGCTCTTGCGCCTCAAAGGGTTTATAAATAAAATCCTGCGCTCCTGCCTCCCGGCATTTTTGCGGTAATTCCGCGACGCCGGAAGCAGTAACCACCAAAATCGGGATCTCGCTTGTTAAGGGGTCATTTTTTAAGGCCTTACAGACTTCCAGGCCGTCTTTTTTCGGCAGAACGATATCCAGGAGAATAATGTCGGGCTTTTCCCGGCGGGCCTTTTGGAGCCCTTCCAATCCGTCAAAGGCGGAAATCACGTTATAGCCGGCATTCCCCAGGCGCATCTTAACCAGGTTCACAAGTTCGTCTTCATCTTCGATAAATAATACCCTCTTGGCATTTTCCATTTTTACACCTTTATCTGAATAATTGCGCTTCTTGATTTCTCCAATAATTTTTCCGCGCAGTCGGCATCCACCGGATAAGTGGCGTAACCGACGCTAAAACTGACCCCCTTTAACCGCTCTTCATCCAACCCCGCCAGGTATTTATTCGTAGCCTCTTCAATGCGCGATTTCACAATCAGGGCCTTGTTCCGGCTGGTCTCGGGAAGCAGCACCGCCAACTCCCCCGAATCCTTGAGCAGCGTATCGGTATTTTTATGCAAACAGTTCCTGATCGCCGCTTCCAGCCCCGAGATGAGCCTTTCGCTTTTTTCCGGGCCGAGATCATGCTGGATCTGCCGAAAGACGGGAAGCTTGACCAGGATCAGGGAAAATTCCAGCTTATTTTCCGCGGCATGAAGTATCCCCCGCTTAATATGTTCCTTGAACACGGCCTCGCTGTCTGCCCTGGGAACAATAAAAGTAAATTTCGTGCCCTCGCCAAGCGTGCTCTCCACCTTGATCATCCCCTGATGCATCTCAATCAGCTGCCTGGCGATCGCCAGGCCCAACCCGGTCCCTTTGGGGCCGGCCCCAGCCTTACGGCTGAATTGCTGGAATTTTTCAAAAACCCGCGGCAGGTCTTCTTTGGCAATGCCTTCTCCGTTATCGGAAACACTGACCTCTATCTCCTGCTCCTTATCCACCATGGATATTTCGATCCTGCCTCCTTCAGGGGTATATTTGATGGCGTTTGAAACCAGGTTATTTAACAC
>JAQUQA010000093.1 GCA_028716305.1 Candidatus Omnitrophota bacterium
GGGTCAACCGCCTTAAGATATTTCAAGGTTTGCATTTTTTAATTTCCCTTTCGATTATTTTTAGCTGGCCCAGCCGCTTGGCGTGCCTGCCGCCGGAAAAAGCCGTCTTCAACCAGAGATCGACGATCCTCTTGGCCCGGCTTTCGCTGACGAAACCCGCCCCCAAAACCAGAATATTGCTGTCATTGTGCTCGCGGGAAAGGCGCGCCGTCTTCAGATCATGCACCAGGGCGGCACGCACACCCGGATACCTGTTGGCAACGATAGAATTACCGATACCGCTGTAACAGATCAGAATTCCCCGGTCGAATTTCCTGCGCGAAATCTGGCGGGCCAGCCGCGAGGCAAATTCCGGATAATGACAGCGCTCCGGTGAGTAGGTCCCCAGGTCCCTGAATTTAATCGAGCGTTTTTCCAGATAACCGATTATCTTGCTCTTCAGGTTGAAACCGGCGTGGTCCGAGGCAATGAGTATTTCTTTCATTATCCAAACCTTTCCTTGGTTATTAGCGCGATCAGATAATATTAACGATCCTCTCGACAGAATCCTTGATCGTCTCCAGCGTCTTTTCATAAAAAGCCAGGTTCCGTCCGATCGGATCATCGATATTCATATTATTGGATTCTATTTTAGCAAATTCCTTGAGTAAAAACACCCTGTTTTTTACCTCCGGGGCCAGATGCAGGACTTTATCTTCATGTATTTTCTCCATCACCAGGATCAGGTCCGAGCGCTTGATCATCTGCGGGGTGATCCTTTGGGAACGGTGCCCGGAAACATCGATCCCCTCCCTGGCCAGGACCTCCTGGGTCGGATCGGTGGCCCTTAATCCGGCAAACATCATTATCCCGGCGGAGATAACTTCCACATCCTGGCGGTTCTTTTCCTGCAATCTTTTCTTTAACATCGCCTCGGCCATTACCGAACGGCAGGAATTCCCGGTACAGACAAAAAGAACCGTCTTGCGGGCCAAAAGATCACTAAGCTGGGCTTCTTTTATGGCGCCTTCCCGGATCATCCGCAATGGCCCTTGCGTCAGATCGACAACCGTAGACTCGATCCCCAGGGCGGCGTCTCCGGCGTCCAGCCCCATATCCAGGAGCCCTTCGAAATCCTTGATCGCGTCTTCGAAATTACCCGGCGATTTCCTGCCGGAGATGTTCGCCGAGGGACAGGCCACGGGGACTCCCGCAAACTCTATGATCTTCAAAACAATCTGGTTATTAGGCATACGCAGACCTACCGTGCCTTCGGTTTTGGAATTAAGGACCAACGTCAAGGGGCCCGGCCAAAATGCCTCTATCAGTTTATACGCGGCAATCGGGATACCCCTGGCAAACTCTTCGATCTTTTCCTTTTTATCCACAAGAAAAGGAAGCCGCTTTTCCGCGGGGCGCTGCTTTAACTGATACACCCTCTCTACGGCCTTGGGGTTAGTGCCGTCCAGGGCGATCCCGTAAACCGTATCAGTCGGGATAATCACCAATCCGCCGTTTCTGATGACCCGGGCCGCCTCCTTCAAGTAATCCTCGTTATATGCCGGCGCGTTAACTTCTAAAATCCTGGTTTTAGGCATGCTTGACCTCCAGGCACTAAAGTCTGGTATTTTTTATCTTATTGCGCATCTTGCTGCGAAAAGAGGATAATTTGCACTGAATGGCTTTGTCGTTTATGCCCAGGATCTCTAAAGCGAAAATAGCCGCGTTCCTGGCTCCGGTTTTACCGATGGCCATGGAGGCAACCGGGACCCCGGCAGGCATCTGGACCGTAGACAACAAAGAGTCCAACCCCTTAAGACTGGAAGTCTCAATCGGTATGCCGATGACAGGCAGAGTGGTGTGCGCGGCAACCACCCCTGCCAGGGCGGCTGCGCCTCCGGCCGCGGCGATAAAAATCCTGGTCCCTCTCTGCGGAGCGGATTCGACAAATTTCACCAATTCTTTGGGGGTGCGGTGCGCGGAAAGCACCTTTATCTCAAAAGCAACTTTAAATTCCTTCAGCAGATTAACCGCCTCCTGCAAAGTCTGCAGATCGGATTGACTGCCCATGATTATACTGATAGACTTATTCATAGATCCCCCTTTTTTCCTATTTAAGAACCATGGACCATGAACCAAGCTTGCGTGGTACATGGTTCTTGGTTCATGGTCCGAACCCTATAAAATTATTTCCTACAACGCTCTTCTCGCAATATCCCGCCGATAATGCATCCCTTCAAAATGAATTTTACCCACCGCCTGATAAGTCCTGTCGATCGCCTCTTTAACGGTATTGCCTAAGCCGGTCACCCCCAACACCCTTCCCCCGCTGGTAAGATACCTGACCCTTGCCCCTTGCCCCTTGCCCCTTAAACTTTCCGTCCCCGCGTGAAAGACGATCACATCTTCGATTTTCGCGGCCTCATCCAAACCAATAATCTCCTTACCCTTCTGGTATTCCCCCGGGTATCCTCCCGAGGCGCAGACCACGCAGACACAAGAACGGTTATCCCACTCTAATTTTTTAATCCGGGACAACTCTATTTCGCTTATCGCCAACATCACCTCTAATAAATCCGATTTTAAGCGCGGCAGGATCGCCTGGGTTTCCGGGTCTCCGAAACGTACGTTAAACTCCAGGGTCTTGGGGCCGCTATCGGTCAACATAATCCCGGCGTATAACACCCCTTGATAAGTAATCCCTTCGCTGGACAGCCCTGTGATCGTGCGGTTAATCACTTTATCGATGATCTCCGCGAAGACCTTCTGGGTCACTACCGGTGCCGGGGAATAAGCGCCCATGCCTCCGGTATTCGGCCCGCGGTCGGCGTCAAAGACACGCTTGTGGTCCTGGCTGGAGGCCAAAGGAACCACGTTCTTCCCATCGGTAAATACCAGGATTGAAGCCTCGACCCCTTCAAGACAATCTTCAATGATCAGCCTTTGCCCGGCGGCTCCGAAAACCTTGTCTTCCAGGATTGATTTTACCGCCTCTTTCGCCTCGGTTATGTCCCTGGCAACGATTACCCCCTTGCCTTGCGCCAAACCGTCCGCCTTAATTACACAGGGAGCTCCGACTTCATCCAGATAACGATAGGCCTCTTGGGGGTCAGAGAAAATCTTGAAATCCGCAGTCGGAACACCATATTTTGCCATTAACTCCTTGGCAAAGATCTTGCTCGCTTCCAGCCTGGCGGCTTTTTTCTGGGGGCCGAATATCTTTAACTTACGTTCACGAAACTCATCCACTATCCCGGCTGCCAAAGGGGCCTCCGGCCCGACAATCGTAAAATCTATTTTTTCTTTTTTGACAAAATCCAGCAGGCCCGCGATATCATCGGCATTGATCTGGACACATTCGGCAATATCGGCGATCCCCCCGTTACCCGGGGCGCAGAAGATCTTCTCGCACAGCTTCGACTGCGCGATCTTCCAGACTAAGGTGTGTTCCCTGCCTCCGCTTCCGATGACTAGTATTTTCATATTTATCTTTCGTACGGCGTTCTGCGTTCTGCGTTCTGCGTTCAGCGTAAAACTGCTTATCTATTCCTTCGTTAGTTCTACCTATCTAAATGAATCCGTTAATTTTCGAGCGAATGGAGCTTTTAGGCAAACAATCCTCCATTTTTTGCGGGTGACTTGGCTGTTTTCGAGCGGGGCATCAAAAACCCCGAGCGGCCATGGTCCCCTGCTGCTTTTAGCAGCAGGGGGAGCGAGGGGTTTTTGCTGAGCGCAGGCACCGCCACGGTGGGGCGGTGCCAAGCGTCCCCGCGAGAAAATAGCCAAGGCAGGACCCGCAAAAAAAAGCGGATCCGCTATTTCCTTTCTTCCTTTCGCTCCTGTTTTAACGGCAACACGCCCGCCATCTCCCCAATCACATTGACCAGTTCCGTATTTCCCGGCACAACAATCTTGGCGTTACCCTGCAAAGACTTCTCCACCGCCTCCAGCTTTCTTAAGACCTGGGCATTGCCGACAAAATACTTTTCCGCGGCCTCATTGACCAGGCGGATCGCCTCTGCCTCGCCTTCGGCCTGCAGTATCCTGGCCTGCTTGATCCCTTCGGCCTTCTTGATCTCGGCTCTTTTTTGCCCGTCGGCAACGGTCTCGGTGGCAGTGGCATAATCTACGGCGGAAATTTTTTCATTCTCCGCCTTGACCACCTTGTTCATCGTCTCCTGCACGTCTTTCGGCGGGTCGATCTCTTTTAACTCCGTACGCACGATCTCGATCCCCCAGTGCGCGGTCTCGTTCATCAGGGTCTTATGCAACTCGTCATTGATCTTGCCGCGCTCGCTGTTGGCGGATTTCAAGGTCAGGGTGCCGATGATATTACGTAAAGTCGTGCGCGCCAGGTTGACGATCTGATATTGATAATTAAATACATTGTAAATCGAGCTCTTGACGCTTTCCTCGCTGGGAGTAACCTTAAAATAGACCTGGGCGTCGACCTTGGCGTTTAAGTTATCAAAAGTGATGATCTCCTGCGGCTCGGCATCGACCATCTGTTCGGTGATATTGACCAGATAGATGTGTTCGATCACGGGGATGATCCAGTTGAACCCGGGATTACCGAAACGGTTGTATTTACCCAGCCTCTCGATCAGGGCCCGGTGTGTCGGCCTGACGATCCTGATCCCGATCAAGAAAATAAAAAGCGTGATGAAACCGATTAAAGTAAATATGCCCATCTTTTCTCCTTCCGCTTAAACTATTGCCACAGTTTTATCCCCTTTAGCAACTTTTCCGATGACCCATGACCTGACCCGCATCCTGGAAAGCCCTAAGACAATTGCCTTTGCCGCCGCAGGATCCACAACCAGAACCATGCCAATCCCCATATTTAACGTATGGTAGATCTCTTTATCGCTAATCCCGCCTCTTGCCTGGATCACCTGAAATATCTTCGGCACCACCCAGGAACCTTTCTGGATCCGGGCGCTTAAGTGCGCGGGGAGGATCCTGGCAATCTTGTCGTAAAAGGCGCCGCCGGTGATGTTGGCAATCCCTCTGATCACCGTATTGCGTCGTGCGTATTGCGTATTGCGTAATAGCTCCAGAACGGGCTTAACGTAGATCCTGGTAGGCTTAAGCAGTTCGCCGCTGAGCTTCTTCAGTTCGTTTTCGGAAAAAACCTTGCGCACCAGAGAATAACCGTTGGAATGCAGGCCGCTTGCCTCCAGCCCGATCACCAGGTCCCCGGCCCGGATCGCGGAACCGTCAATGATCTTCTTTCTTTCGGCTACCC
>JAQUQA010000094.1:0-2517 GCA_028716305.1 Candidatus Omnitrophota bacterium
CTTTGACGGGATCCTCTGCCCGGGGCTTATCCTGGGCAAATACCGGTAAGGTTGTGATGAAAGTTAAAAAAAGGACGAGGGCAACAGCTGCTGATCGTTTATGCATTTGAAGCTATTATATTGTAAATATCAGGGATAATCAATAAAATTCTTACTCTATATGGGCGATATTCTCGAAACGCGTATATTCCTTGATAAAGGTAAGCTTCAGCGACCCCACCGGGCCGTTACGCTGTTTGGCGATGATGATCTCGGCGATCCCCTGGTTATCCGGCGTAGGGTTATAATATTCTTCCCTTAAAATAAGCACTACTACGTCGGCATCCTGCTCGATCGCCCCGGATTCACGCAGGTCCGACAGCTGCGGGCGATGGTCCGTGCGCGACTCTACCGCCCGGGAAAGCTGGCTAATCGCCACTAAGGGAACGCTCAATTCGCGGGCAATCGCCTTTAAAGAACGGGAAATCTCTGAAATCTCCTGCTGGCGGTTCTCGATATTCGCCGATCCGCGCATCAACTGCATATAGTCCAGGATGATCAGCTTGATATCGTGGTGCGCCTTGAGCCGGCGCGCCTTGGCCCGTAATTCCATCACCGAAATTGCCGGGGTATCGTCAATATAAATCGGCGCTTCGGAAAGTTTTCCCGCGGCGGCAGTCAGGCGCGGCCAGTCGGAAGTAGAGAGATAGCCGGTGCGCACCTTGTGCGCGTCCACTTTGGCATGCGCGCAGAGCATCCTTTGCACCAGCTGCTCCTTGGACATTTCCAGGCTGAAAAGCGCGGTGGGAATCTTCTCCACCATCCCCGCGTACTCAGCCATCCCCAGGGCAAAGGCGCTCTTGCCCATAGAAGGCCTTCCCGCCACGACGATCAGGTCCGAAGGCTGCAACCCGGAGGTTTTCAGGTCAAAATCTATAAAACCAGTGGGGATCCCGGTAACGTGTTCTTTTTTCTGATAGAGCCGGTCGATAGTCTCGATACTGCTCTTAACGATCTCCTTAACCGGGATATAACTACCCTGGTGCTTACGGTCGCTCACTTCAAAAACCAGCTGCTCTGCGGTATCGACCACCTCATCGATATTCCCTTCACTGCCATAACACAAAGAAACGATCTTGGTGGCATTGCCGATCAGGATACGCAGAATACTTTTTTCTTTTACGATGCTGACGTAATGGCTGATGTTTGCCGCGGTAGGAACGGAATTCGCCAAGGCGGAAAGGAAGCTGACCCCTCCCACCTCTTCTAAGACCCCTTTTCTTTTAAGCTCATCGGCGAGGGTAATGATGTCGACCGCTTTGTTTGAATTAAAAAGGTCGGAGATGGACTCAAAGATCTTTCTGTGGGAGTCTTTATAAAAAGAATCTCTGCTCAGCAGTTCCACGGCTACAGAAATGGCCTCTTCGTCCATCAGCATGGAGCCTAATACGGCCATCTCCGCCTCAAGGTTCTGAGGGGAAAGCTTTTCGAGAATGGTTTCGCTGGGCATACTCTTAAATTTTACTTCTTTACGATCCAGATTTTCGGCTTTGCGGTAACTTCGGGATGCAGCTTAATCGGCACCTCATAAACGCCTAAAGACTTGATCGGCTCTTCAAGCACTATAGAACTCTTATCGATTTCAAAACCTTCGTCTTTTAAGGACGCGGCGATTTCTACCGATGTGATACTGCCATACAGCTTCTCGTCTTCCTGGACCAGCACCGGAATAGTCAGAGAAAGATTGTTTAGTTTTCCCTTTAACCCCTCGGCCTCAGCTTTGAGTTTCTCCATCAATAAAAGCTTTTTGGCCTTTTCCTCTTCCAACCGCTTGAGGTTATCCGAGGTACAGAGGACCGCCAGGCCGTTCGGCAAGAGGAAATTCCTGGCAAAACCATCCTTGACCTTTATTACGCTGCCGGCTTTGCCCAGCCGGCTGACATCCTGTTTTAGAATTACTTCCATTTTTACACCTTTGTGTAAGGAATGAGCGAAATGAACCTGGCGCACTTGACCGCTTCGGCAAGCCTGCGCTGATGTTTCGCGCAGTTGCCGGAGATACGGCTGGAAACTATCTTACCCCTCTCCCTGATGAAGTTTTCCAGCAATTTTACGTCTTTATAATCTATCCCCTTGACCCTGCCGGAACAAAACCTGCAGGTCCTTTTCTTAAAAGAAAGGAGAGATTTTTTCTTTCTGACCGGCCTCTTTATCCTAACTGGCATGTGTTTCCTCCTCGTTTTCTTCCAACCAAACTGATTCTGTTGAAGGTTCCTCTGTTGCGGCAGTCGAAACCGCCGGCTGGCTCTTCGCCCCGGAAGGGCCTCCTAAAAACTGCACCCGTTCCGCGCGCACTTCGATTACGTTACGCTTCTGGCCGGCGTTATCTTCCCAGGAACGTGATTGCAGCCTGCCTTCGATAAAAACCGGGCGCCCTTTCTGCAGGTACTGATTGCAGATTTCTGCCTGCTTATCCCAGGCAACCACGGTGATAAAACATACCTCTTCCTTTAATTCCTGGTTTCTGTCTTTATACTT
>JAQUQA010000094.1:2617-5175 GCA_028716305.1 Candidatus Omnitrophota bacterium
TATTCCCTTACCGTAATCAAAACCCTTAGAATATCCTCGTTTATCTTATAGGCCTGTTTTAATTTACTGATCGCTTCAGGCGGCGCGTTAAAATTCGCCAGATAATAAAGCCCCTCAAGGCATTTTTTAATCGGGAAAAACAATTTTCTTTTTTCCGCCCAGACGTCTGCCTGGATAATGCTGCCGCTATTTTTGGTGATCTGCTCGGAAATCTGATTATAGAGCGTCTTTTTTGCCTCCTCACCCAGGTCCGGCTTAAGGATAAACATTGCTTCATATTTTTTCATTGAACTTGCTCCTTCTTTGTCCGATTGTATAAATTCATGGTTTTAGCTATCCCCTGCACCGCCCAGCTTCGGCAGCAGGCCAGCGCCTCTTCGCTTAATCCGGGCAGCATTGCCTGCTCTTTCCTGCTGAAAGGCAAAAGCACGTAACTGGCGGCATCGATATTCTTTGGCGGTCTGCCGATGCCGACGCGCAGACGGCCGAATTCCCGGCTCCCCAGGGAATCGATCACGGAACTAAGGCCATTGTGTCCTCCGGAAGACCCGGCGGGGCGGATCTTTATCCTGCCGAACTCCAGGTCCAGGTCATCACAGATAATCAACAAATCTTCAAGGCCAAGCTTATGTTTCTTCAAAAGCGCCTTTACCGGCCCGCCGGAAAGATTCATAAAAACCAGCGGCGCCGCTACCAGCACCTCACATCCTTGAATCCTTATCTTGGCAATCAATGAACGGGTATTGCTATCTACTCTTGCCCTGGCCTTATTTTCCAGAAGCAGCCTTTTCGCCAGATAGGCCCCAATATTATGCCGTGTTCCGGAGTATCTGGTTCCGGGATTACCCAGGCCCACGATTAGTTTCATATAAATTTGTTAAATGGTTAAAAGGTTAAAGGGTTAAATAGCCCCATTTAACAATTTAACTATTTAACCATTTAACTAATGTGCTATTTCTTCTCTTCCTTGGCCTTCTTTTCTTCTTTTGGCTCTTCCTCGCCTTCAGCCGGAACTTCCTTCTTTTCTTTGATTACTTCCGGTTCCTGCGTTTCCCCTTCGCCTTCCACGGCTTCCGCGGGGACTTCTTCTTTCATCGCCTCGGCAACCGAGAGCACAACGCTATCCGGAGTGGTTAATACCTTAATATTGGAAGGAAATTGCATGTCTTTGACATGGATCGCGTCCCCGATCTTTAAGGCGCTGACATCAACTTCGAAATTCTTGGGGATATCGGTAGGTAAACACTCGATCTCCAGTTCCCAGAGAATATGCTCCAGCGAACCGCCCTCCTGCTTGACGCCAACCGGCTCGCCCTTGGCCTCTACCGGCACATTGACCTTGATCGCCTTAGTCAAAGAGATCTCGTTAAAATCAATATGGATAATATCTCCCTTGACCGGATCATGCTGGATCTCTTTAATGATACAAGACCGCGCGGCATTCTTTTTGTCATCCTTGATCTTGAGATTGATCAGCGTATTTTCCAGGCCATGCTGATGCAGCAATTGCACCAGCTGCCGATGCGATACCTTGATCGAATAGGCCTCTTTGTCCTGGCCATAAACCACGCCGGGGATAAAACCGCTGTCCCTGACATCCTTTACCTTGCCTCTTCCTGTTTCCTGTCTTAATTGCGCATCCAACGATAATTGTTCCATGTTATTTTCTCCGTTCCACTGATTTAGTCAAATAATGAACTTACCGATTGTTCCCAGTGTATCCTTTTGATTGCCTCGCCCAAGAGATCGGCGACCGACAAAACCTTAATCCTGGGATGCCGTTTATGGTCATCCATGGGAATAGTATCGCTGATGATCAGCTCCTTCAAATCCTTGCATTTATCGATCCTCTCGATAGCCGGACCCGATAAAATACCATGCGTAACCGCCGCCCGGATGCACTTTGCCTTGGCTTTTTTCAATGCCTCCACGGCTTCGATCATGGAGCTTCCCGTAGCTATCAGATCATCTATAATGATGACGTTTTTTCCTTCTACCTCTCCCATGATATGCATAGCCTCGGCTACCTCCGGGGAAATCCTTCTTTTATCAATGATCGCCAGGCCCGCGGAAAGCCTTTTGGCATAGGCCCTGGCCATTTTGATCCCGCCCACATCCGGAGAGACCACTACCAGGTCTTCCAGTTTGAGTTCATTCAGATATTCGTAAAAAACCCCTACGGCAAACAGATGATCCACCGGGATATCGAAGAACCCCTGGATCTGGCCGGCATGCAGGTCCATAGTAAGGACCCTGTTGGTCCCGGCAATAGTCAGCAGATTAGCTACCAGTTTAGCGGTAATCGGCACGCGCGGCTGGTCCTTACGGTCCTGGCGGGCATAACCAAAATAAGGGATCACCGCCGTAATCCGCTGCGCCGAGGCCCTTTTCAGGGCATCGATCATGATCAACAGCTCCATCAGGTTATCATTAGTCGGGGGGCAAGTCGGCTGCACCAGAAAAACGTCCTTACCGCGCACATTCTCATCGACCTGGACGCGGATCTCCCCTTCGCTGAACCTGCCTACCAGCGCTTTGGACAAATCAATTTTCAGGTA
>JAQUQA010000095.1 GCA_028716305.1 Candidatus Omnitrophota bacterium
GGAAATTGAGTAGGGGAAATGTTAAAAAAATTTATCTTCCTGGTATTGATCGCTTTGGGGTTAGGGGTTTTGACCCGCAACATCGGCCTGAGTTCGCAGCAGGCCACCGCCGTAGGCATATTTTCAGCTTCCATCCTGGGAACGCTGCTCTTTTGGGATTTTCGTCTGGCCTTTGCCTTCCTGGGGACCTCCATACTTCTCTTCACTAATACTATTGATCTGGAACACGTGATAATTTTTGCCTCTCTTGACGTGATCCTCTTTTTGATCGGGATGATGGTCCTGGTGGCCCTGTTGAAAGAGGCGGGTTTTTTCGCCTGGATCGTAGAATTGATCCTGCGGATTAAGAATCTTACCGGCAGGAAGTTCGTGGTGATCATTGCAGTTGTTTCCGCGTTGCTCTCTACGATGACCTCGGAGGTAGTTTCCATAATTTTCATGGTGGCCGCGATCCTGGAGATCTGCGATTATTTCGAGGTCGACCCCGTGCCTTTTATCATGATTTCCGTGTTAGCGACGAATATCGGCAGTGCAGCCACCGTCCTGGGCAACCCTATCGGGATATTGATCGCTTCAAAGGCCGGGCTTACTTTCGAAGATTTTATTGCTAAGGCTTTCCCTTTGGCAATATTTTCCCTGATGGTTTTTATCTTATTGATCATTTTTTGGTACCGTAAGCAGATCAGCCAAATGCAGCGCCAGATCAAGGCCCTGGGGGCCAATGAGATGTTGATCAAGCTGATCTCTGTGCCACCGGAGAAGGAGCTTAAGATCGGGCTCCTGATTTTTTCCGCCACGCTGTTTTTTATCGCCTTGCACCATCGGTTTGAACTGCTTTTGGGGTTACAGCCTAATACGGTGTTGCTGACACTTCCTTTGTTATCCAGCAGCCTGGTGATGGCCTGGAAATGGCGCAAGGCCCGGGAATATATCGAAAAAGACGTGGAATGGTGGACGCTTTTATTCTTCATGCTCCTGTTTGCCCAGGCCGGGACGCTTAAGTATACCGGGGCCACCGATGTCCTGGCTAAAAACCTTGTCGGCCTGGCCGGTAGCAGCCTCTCGGCGCTGATCGGTATCGTCCTGTGGGTATCGGCGATCGGCTCAAGCATCCTGGATAACGTGGTTCTGGTCGCGGCATTTATTCCGGTGATCCAGAGCTTCCAGGGGCTGGATATGAATTTACAGCCACTCTGGTGGGCGCTGCTTTTCGGGGGGTGCTTCGGCGGCAATATCACCCTGGTCGGCTCTACTGCCAACATCGTCGCCCTGGGGATACTCGAAAAAGAGAAAAACGTCCGGATGACCTTTTTCCGCTGGTTCTGGACCGGTCTGACCGTCGGGGTGATCACCACCCTGATCGTCTGGGTGGTGCTCTTGGTCGTGCCTTATTACCATTAATAGAATCGGCAATTATTAAGATTTTTCCTTAAGAGGACCAGGGAAGTTGCTAAAAAAATTAATCCTCATACCGCTGATTTCTTTTAATTTGTTTTTTTGGAGCCAGAGCATCGGTATGTCGCCGCACCAGGCGCTGGCTATTGCCATCTTTTCCATTTCGATCCTCGGGACCCTGTTTTTTTGGAATGTCCGCCTGACCTTTGTTTTTTTGGGGACCTCCATACTCTTGATCACGCAGACCATAGACATGGACAGCGTGGTGAAGTTTTCCTCTCTGGAAGTGATCCTTTTCCTGATCGGAATGATGGTGCTGGTCGGGTTTTTAAAGGATTGCGGTTTTTTTGCCTGGATCGTCGGCCTGATCCTGCGGATGAAAAATCTTACGGCGGGGAAATTCCTGATTTTGATCTCGGTGATCTCGGCTTTGCTCTCCTGTGCGGTTGATGAAGTTACCTCGATTATCTTTATCGTTGCCGCGATCCTGGAGATCTGCGATTATTTCGAGGTCGATCCTACCCCGTTTTTAATAATCTCCATAATGGCCACCAATATCGGATCCAGCGGCACGGTTTTGGGAAATCCCATCGGTGTTTTGATTGCCACAAGGTCAGGACTCACCTTTGAAGATTTTATACTTAAGGCCTTCCCGGTAATGTTACTGTCTTTGGCTGTCACGATTTTTGTTTTAAAGTTCTGGTTCAGGAAAACACTCCAGCAGTTCGACCGCCAGATCAAGGCCCTGGGGGCCAATGAGATGTTGATCAAGCTGATCTCTGTGCCACCGGAGAAGGAGCTTAAGATCGGGCTCCTGATTTTTTCCGCCACGCTGTTTTTTATCGCCTTGCACCATCGGTTTGAACTGCTTTTGGGGTTACAGCCTAATACGGTGTTGCTGACACTTCCTTTGTTATCCAGCAGCCTGGTGATGGCCTGGAAATGGCGCAAGGCCCGGGAATATATCGAAAAAGACGTGGAATGGTGGACGCTTTTATTCTTCATGCTCCTGTTTGCCCAGGCCGGGACGCTTAAGTATACCGGGGCCACCGATGTCCTGGCTAAAAACCTTGTCGGCCTGGCCGGTAGCAGCCTCTCGGCGCTGATCGGTATCGTCCTGTGGGTATCGGCGATCGGCTCAAGCATCCTGGATAACGTGGTTCTGGTCGCGGCATTTATTCCGGTGATCCAGAGCTTCCAGGGGCTGGATATGAATTTACAGCCACTCTGGTGGGCGCTGCTTTTCGGGGGGTGCTTCGGCGGCAATATCACCCTGGTCGGCTCTACTGCCAACATCGTCGCCCTGGGGATACTCGAAAAAGAGAAAAACGTCCGGATGACCTTTTTCCGCTGGTTCTGGACCGGTCTGACCGTCGGGGTGATCACCACCCTGATCGTCTGGGTGGTGCTCTTGGTTTCGCCTTTTCATCGTTAGTTTCTTCGAAAAACAGCGAAGGTAAAGCCGGTTTGAATCTTGACAAAAAGGGTAAATTATGTTAGATTGAACTACCCCTAAGGAGGTGTTCGATGAGCAAAAAAATCGGCTTTTTTTTCGGTATTATCGCGGTAATAACTTTTATATTTTCGAACGCGGCTTACAGCCAGGATGATAATATTATTACCGGGCCTCAGCTCGATACCGAATCGAGCGAACCGGTAGTGCAGTGGCTTTGGGGAGAGGTCTTAAGCGTAGACGCGGACAAGAATCAGATTAAGGTTAAGTTCCTCGATTTTGAAAACGACGCGGAAAAAGAGATCTTGCTTACCGCCAACGACCTAACTAATTTTGAGAACATAAAGGGAGTTGTTGATTTAAAGCCACAGGATAATGTCAGCGTAGATTATGTGATTACCACCCAAGGGGATAATGTAGCGAAATATATCGGGCTGGAGAAGGCGGAGAATAGCCAGGACATGCAGGCACTGGAGTTGCCCGGGCAAGAAAGTGCAGAATCAGCCGCCTTGCCGGTAACCGAGCAGGAAATAAAGAGTATTCCCGGATATTAAGGGTTAGTCAAAGGGGTATTTTTTCAAAGGCAGGGGTTTTCAAACTCCTGCCTTATTAATACATACGCGGCCAAAAAGCCGCGCCATTCATGGTGCGGATGTCTTTTGGCCGCTTTAGTATCAATTTCAAACAAACCCCCCGGCCTAAACGGCAGTAGAAATTGATTTTTTTAAAATGCATAGACCAAGAGTTATTATTTTTGACTTAGACGGCACATTGGTGGATGCCTATCCGGCGATAACCGCAAGTTTTAATTTTACCATGATCCAGCTTGGTTATCCGAAGATGCCAAGTTTGATTATCCGCAGGGCCGTCGGGTGGGGGGATAGGAACCTGCTTAAACCTTTTGTGAAAAAATCCGACTTGGAAAAGGCGGTCAGGCTCTACAGGCAGCACCATCGCCGGGCCCTTTTACAGGGATCGCGGTTACTGCCTGGGGTAAAACAGACCATCGCTTTTTTAAAAAAGCAGGGTTTTAGACTGGCGATTGCCAGCAACCGCCCCACCAGGTTTTCCGCGATCATGGTGCGTCATCTGGGGATTAAGAAACATTTTTCTTACATGCTTTGCGCCGATGTTTTAAGCCGGGGCAAGCCGCATCCCGGGATTCTGCTTGAGATCATCAGACATTTTGAGATTAAGCGGCAAGACGCCCTTTATGTGGGGGATATGACGATTGACGCCCAGGCAGGCAGGCGCGCCGGCATCAGAACGGTGATCGTCACTACGGGGTCCCATCCTGAAGAAAAGATTAGAAAAGAAAAACCATTTCTTATCATTAGAAAGATCAGCGAACTGCCTAAACACATCCCGGTGGTTTTCAGAGGATGATATCCCTTTTTGAGCTTTTTCTTGACCGCCAAAACCTTATCCTGTAGAATAAGATAAGATAAAATATATGACTTTTAAAAAAATGCCAAAAGCCCCATTTTACCTGTTTATTTTTAGTTTGACGGTATTCCTGGTTTCCTGCGCCCCTTTTAAAAGGATGATTTCACCGGGAAGCCGGATGGATCAGTCCGCCGGAATACTTTTCCCGGAAGATTATTCCGGCCCCAGGGTCAAAGTATCCCTGGCCGATTTCGATATCAAGGCGGGAAAGGCAGGAGGGGATATCGGCCCGGCAATGCGGGATTTGTTGGCAGCAATGCTTTCCGGCACAAGCAGGTTCACGGTTGTGGAAAGGCAGTCACCGGGTAGCGAGAAGCAGCGTCAGGAAGCTGCAGCAGCCGATGCGGCGGATTCCGGAGGGAAAACCGAAAATAAAAATGCGGATTTGATTATTGCCGTTACGGTTACCGAATTCGAGCCGCAGTCTTCGGGTGGTGCTTCCGGGGTAGGCGCAGCCGGAGGAGTGGGCAGCGGTTTAATGGGCGGCTTGCTGGGGACATCCCTGAATAAAGCCCACATGGCGGTGGATGTGCATATTATCGACGCCCAGAGTTCCAAGGTTTTGGCCGCGAACCGGGTGCGCGGGCAGGCAACCGAAGCGCTCAGTTCCGATTCCCCGAATTCTTTCGTCGGGTCAGGCTACAGCGGCGCGCTGTCCATTTATGAAAATACCCCCATGGAAAAGGCAATCCGGTTTTGCCTGGTAGAAGCGGTACGCTATATCGCGGACAATGTCCCGCAACAGTATTACAAATATTAACCAAGATTAAACTGATTTATAAAAGATGATCTGCAGCGAAAAGGAGAATAGCAATGGGAAAGCGTAAACGTAGAGGTAAACTTAACTGGCGCTCAAAGAAGGC
>JAQUQA010000096.1 GCA_028716305.1 Candidatus Omnitrophota bacterium
TGCTTCAGGAGAGTCCCGCGGAATCCCTGCCTGCGGCAGGAAAAGGGCCTGTTTTCCACCCTGATCCATTGGACCCAGGTAAAGGATTTTGGCATGGAAGAGATCATCCGCCGGATAATCTCGAGGCTGCCCACGGATAAGGTCTATTTAAGCATAGATAAAGATTGTCTTAAACCCGATTACGCCCTGACCAATTGGGAGAGCGGGTATCTGGACCTCGGCGAATTATTGATTGCCTTACGGATGATACGGGAAAAGTTACAGATTATCGGGTTGGATATCTGCGGCGAGTTTTCTCCTCTTAATTTTTCCGGCAGGATCAAAGGCATCCTTTCGCGCCTGGACCACCCGAAAGATTTTTCCGCCGCCGGAAAAGACAACGACTCCATCGATCGCGTCAATGAAAGCACGAATATTCGTATCCTTGAGAGCCTAAGGCTTTAGCCGGGTTTTTAGCGGTTACTCCAGGTGATCAGGCTGATACCGATGATGATCAAGGCCGTTCCCGCCCAGCGCCGGAAGCCGACCTTTTCTTTGAGGATCAAGCGGGAACTCAGGGCGATAAAAATATAATGCACGCTGTCCGCGGAAAAGGCGAAATTAAGATCCGCCTTGGAGAGGACAAAAAGCCAAATAAACAAAGAGAGGGTGCAGAAACAAAACCCCAGCCAGACCCGCGGGAAGAGCGCCAGCCGCAGGATCATAGAGAGGATGTTGCGCAGGTTGCTTACCTTTAGGTTCAGGATGTTGATTGAGCTTTTCAGCAGGAGCTGGTTTAAGGTATCGAGGAAGCTGGTAGTTACGATCAACAGGATGATAAAGATGACGTTCATGCCGCCGCCGTTTCTTTTTCTGTGCTGCTGGCCACGAAAATCACTCCGGCAATGATAAAAGATATCCCGGCCCAGTCCAAAAGCGACATTTTTTCACCCAAAAAGATTATCGAGACTAGGGGGACAAGGATGTAGCTGAAACTGGCTATCGGGACAGCCACGCTTAAGTCGATTTTTGAGAGGATCGTTGACCAAATCACAAAAGTCAGGATCACCGAGGCCAGGCCTATCCAGAGAAAGCCCGAACCAAGTATATTTGTGATAAAAAGCATGGCATCCGCGGGGTTCTGGATGAAAAGCTCGTTTTGGGGAACGGCGCTTTTTTTGAAGCAAAACTGAGTGAAGGTTTCCAGCAAGTCGCTGGCGATGAGAAATATGAGGATTTTGAGGGTGATCTTACCCTTGGACATCGGAGTTCCTTTTTTAAAAGCAAAAAACCTTGAACAAAAAGTTATTCTATCATAAAATAAGCTGCGCGTTAAGTAAAGAGATATTTTAAAATGAGCATATTCAAAGAAATCCCGCCTACCGCCGGTTTTCCTTTTTTTCCCAAAGACCTCTTGTCCCTCTGCAGCCGTCCTGTCCGCCGGGGGGAGATTGAAGATGACTTCAGGAAATACCTGGGGGCCGCCTATGCCCGCTTGACCTGTTCCGGTACCGCCGCCTTGTGGGTTATCCTGGAGACCCTCAAGGAACTCTCCGCGAAAAGAACGGTAGTCATTCCTTCTTATTTGTGTCCGTTAGTGCCCCTGGCGGTTAAGCGCGCCGGATTAAAGCTGGAGGTCTGTGATATTAATCCGGAGGATTTTAATTTTAACGCCTCCCAACTTAAAAGAATCTGCCGTCAGCCGGATATTTTGGCGGTTATCCCCGCGCATCTGGGGGGGATACCGTTGGACCTTTCGGAAATACTCCAGATCGCATCGCAAGCGGGAATTTTCATCATCGAGGATTGCGCGCAGAGCCTGGGGGCGCAATATCGCGGCAGGAATATCGGCAGGGATGGGGATTTTGCTTTTTTCAGCCTGGCCCGCGGCAAGGGGCTTACTATCTATGAAGGCGGAATGATCATCTGCAACAAGAAAGAGTATGCCGCCGTGCTCGATAAGAAAGCCGGCCAACTGCTGAAAGATGCCTTTTTGTCCGAGGCCCTGAAAATACTGGAGTTATTCGGATATTGGATTTTTTACCGTCCGCAGCTTTTTTGGTTTGTTTTCGGAATGCCGCAGCTTTTTTGGAGAGTGCGCGGCAGGGGGCTTAAGGCGCTGGGGGAGGAGTTTAGTATTGATTTTCCGGTGCATAAGGTTTCAGCTTTCCGAAGGAAAATCGCCCACTGCGGTTTTCATCGCCTGGAAGAGGAGATTGCCGGACAGAGGCAAAAGGCAGAGTATTTTATCGGCGAGCTTAAAGGGTGCCGGGGGTTGAAGGTATTAAGTGATCCGCCGGATGGCCGTGCCAGCTATCCTTTTGTGGTCCTGCTTTTCGATGACCCGGCGAAGCGCGACCGTGTCTTTAGCGCGCTGCAACACAGCGGCCTGGGGGTATCCTTTGTCTATGCCCTGGCGATAAATGAATACGATTACCTTAAAAAAGATATCGCGCAGGCGCCGTTGCCCGCGGGGGCTTCTCTGGCCAAAAGGCAGCTTAGCCTTTCCACGAACAGATTCCTGAAAAAAAGCGACCAGGCTTTACTGACGGAGAGGATCAGGTCATTCTTATAAGAATGATTGCATAAAGCCTATTCTATGTTAAAATTTCTCTAGGCACATAATCTTGATAACGGATTAGCGAATGTTTAAAATCAGAAAAATTACATCTGTTTCCTTCCGCCGTTTTGGCCGGGTCATTGAATTCGCGCAGAAAAGAACCCGATGCGGGGGAGGAAACCTGTTTTGTAAGGTCGTTACCGAGACGCGGAAAGTCGGTTGGCGGATAGCTTATCTGGTGGTCAGGGAGAAAACCTTGAGCCGGATGGAAAGCCATCCGCAGAGTTGGGAGAGTTTTGAACCGGTATGCGGCAGGAGCCTTTTGTTTGTCTCCCGGAGAAAAGATCCGGGGTCTGTTGAGTGTTTCCTGCTGGATCGTCCGGTGGTCTTAAAGAAGGGGCTCTGGCACGGAATCATTACCTTGAACGGGGAATGCGAAGTGAAGATTACGGAAAATGCTTCAGTGGACTGTCTCTATTGGCAATTAGGACGGCCGATCCAGGCAGCTTGTTTAAAAAAAGAAGGCAGGTAAATGGAGATCAAGGCGAGGACGAAAAACAGTATTCTGATATTGGACCTATCCGGACGGATTGATGTCGATTCGGCAAATCTGGTGGAGGCTGTCGGCCAGTGCCTGCGCGATGGGTACAAGGATATCGTATGTAATTTTGAAGAAGTCGACTTCGTCGATTATCTCGGCATATCGGCGATTGCCATTGCCTACCGGGAGGTGGTTAATTCGAACGGCAGGATGAAATTTTGCAATATCCCCGCGCAGCTGAAAAATATTTTTTCCGTTACAGGCCTTGACCGGGTGATTGACATGTATGGCAGCGAAGACCTGGCGGTGGACGCCCTTCAGGAGGATACGGCAATCGAGAATATAAAGAAGTTGCAGCTGCGCCGGCGTTTTAAAAGGCTGCCCATCGGCATCAAGGCCGAGTTGAGGGATAAATTTGCCAAGAACCCGGATTGCCTGCATGTGGATATCCTGAATTTAAGCGCCATCGGGGCATTTGTATACGGCTGCGGCAAGTTTAAACTGGGAGATATGGTTATTATGAAATTCAAGCTGGCGCCCCGGCAGGAAGAGATTGAGATCGAAGGTAAAATAGTCTGGCTGCCCGATAAACAGATCCAGCTGCCTCTTTCACCGGGGATGGGGGTGGAGTTTATCAATATTTCCTCCGGCATTCAGGAAAAGCTGATCGAATTTATCGAGAGGAACGTTTCCCGGATGTCCTCCGAAGATTAGAAATTGTTTTGAAAGAAAGGAGTTTTTGATGACGCCCGTTGAGGCATTAAAACTGGCCCTGACTAAAGAATCGGCTTCCATCGAGCTGTATCGACGCCTTTTGCTGGAACACCCCGCCATAAAAGATTTACTTCTGACCTTATTAAACGAAGAAGAAAAGCATAAACAGCTGATTAACAAGAAGATTGCCGAGATCACCCAAGCCTAAAAAGTTGTCCGGGATGAAGAAAAAAATCGCCATAATCGGGGCTGGAGTAGGAGGGCTGTCCGCAGCCTGCCGGCTGGCCAGGTTTGGTTATGAGGTCGAGGTCTTTGAGAAGCTGCCTCGTTGCGGCGGGCGCAATAATATCATCGAAGAGAGAGGGTTCAAGTTCGATACCGGGCCTTCTTTCGTGCTGATGCCTGATTTCTTTTCCGAGGTCTTTTCTTATTGCCAGGAAGATATAAATGATTACCTTGACCTGCGGACGCTGGAGATCAATTATAAGATTTTTTTTCCTGACGGCGACTCCCTGGTCGTGCACAAAGATCCGCAAAAGACGATCCGGGAGCTGGAAAGAATTGAGCCGGGCAGCACCCGGGGCTTTGAGGCCTTTATAAAAGAAACCGCTGAGATTTACCGGGAAGTCAAACCTCTGCTCTACAGGTGTTTCACTCTGGGTGACGCCTTCCGTCCATCTTCGCTGAAACTGATCGGTAAAATAAAGGTTTTTGATACCTATTGGAAGCTGGCCAGGAGGTTTTTTAAAAGCGAAAAACTCTGTTTTGCCTTTACCTTCGAGGCAATGTTCATGGGGGTATCTCCCTTCGATGCCCCGGCTTTTTACAGCATTATTACTTACACGGATCATGTGGAAAATATCCGTCATCCCATGGGGGGGATGTATGAGATCCCCCTGGCCCTGGAAAAGATGGCTAAGAAGTTCGGGGCGAGGTTTTTCTATGGGCAGCAGATCACGGGGTTGTATAAGGAAAAAGGTCTATTCGTCTTGAATTCGGCGGCGGGCAAGACAACGGCAACCCACGTGATCATCAATGCCGATTATGCCTATGCCCAAAGCGAATTGTTAAAACGGCGCATTCCGGAGTATAATTATTCATGTTCCGTCTACCTGGTTTATCTGGGGCTCAAAAAAAAGATCAAGGGTCTGGAACACCACAATCTATTTTTTTCCGGTGACCTGAAAAAGAATCTCCGGGAGATATTCAAGAAAAAGGCCTTTCCCCAGGATCCGTCTTTTTATGTGCACGTCCCCACGGTAACCGATCCCTCTCTGGCCCCCGAGGGCAAAGATATACTCTATCTGCTTATTCCGGTGCCCAATTCCAAGGATTTTCCGGATAATTTTTCCGCGTGCG
>JAQUQA010000097.1 GCA_028716305.1 Candidatus Omnitrophota bacterium
TGCCGAAGCCGGCGCTGGAAGTTTTTTCAGTGCGGTTAAAGGCATCCAGTTCATTATAGCTGGCGGCGGTGGGGATGGAGCAGCCATGTAGCATCAGCAGGGATAAGAGTAAAATTAGTTTTTTCATGGAGATATTGTAGGATAGATTGGGTATCCTGACAAGGGTTTTATTCGTACCGCGTTCGGCGAGAGGCGTTCAGCGTTCAGCGTGTGAATTCAAAAGCACCAAGCTTACAACTTATAACTTACAACTTACAGCTGAAGTTTTAAGCTTTGCGTTGGATTTTCTACTAACCGCTAAACGCTAACCGCTATCCGCTGGTATCTAACGCGGCAATGATGAAATAGCCTTTGACTTTGCTTTTCCCAAATAGTATCATAAACTGTATTTTGTTTTAAAAATCTTAGATGCGAAGGAAGGGTTTTATGAGCGGGAAAAATAAGACAAATAGCAGCTGCGGCAATCCGGAATACGCCCAGCTGTCTGCGCGTTATAAGCTTCTGGAATCCCTGATGGACAGCGTTCCGGATGTAATTTATTTTAAGGACATAAACGGGCGGCTGATCATGGTTAATCAGGCGCATGCCCGCGGATTGGGGTTGGCTCCTAAAGAGGTGATCGGTAAGACCGATTTTGATATTTTTCCCAGGGCGCGAGCAGAGAGGATGCGTAAAGACGATTTACAGGTGATCAAGACCGGGAAACCGATTATCGACAAGATCGAAAGGGCTACTAGGCCGGATGGCGTGGATAATTATGTCTCGACAACCAAGATCCCGCGTTTTGACAAAAACGGAAAGATCATCGGGATAATCGGTATTACCCGGGATATTACAAGGCGTATTCACCTGGACCAGGTGGTTCAACAAAAAGAGGTTACCGAGAAAAAGATCCGTGACCTGGAAGAGTTGAACAAGATGAAGTCCGAGCTGATTAGCGTGGTTTCTCATGAGCTGCGGACCCCCCTGGCGATAGTCAACGAGGCGGTTAATCTCGTTTATGAGGGGATCCCCGGGGTCATTAACCAAAGGCAAAAAGAGATCCTGGATAAGGCGCAGGCAAATTTACAGCGCCTGAAAAGAATGACCGATGAGTTACTGGATCTTTCGCGTATCGAAGGCAGGGATTTTAAACTGCGCTATTCGCTGGTAAACTTTAATGATCTGTTGGGCGCCAGCCTTGATTTTTTTAAAAGGGCGGCCGCGGAAAAGAAAATCGAACTGTCCTGTGACCTGCCTAAAAAACAGGTGAACATTTTTCTTGATTTTGAAAGGATCAACCAGGTGATCTATAACCTGTTGAACAACGCCATTAAATATACCGAAGAAGGCGGGCGGATCAGCGTGGAAGTAAAAATCCTGGAAAATAAGTTAAGGGTGGGGGTGATCGATTCCGGGATCGGCATTGCCAAGGATGATCTTAATAAAATATTCAATAAGTTCGTCCAGGTTTCCCGTATACCGCAGTTTCGCCAAAAGGGAGTGGGATTGGGGCTTTCCATAGTCAAGGAGCTCATCGAAAAACATGAGGGGGAGATCTGGGTCGAATCAAAGCCGGGCGTGGGCAGCAAGTTTTATTTTACTCTGCCGTTTTTTTATACCCTCAGGGAACTGAACAAGAATTCCCAGGATAAGGTAAACCGCCTGCTGGAGAAAAACATCCCGCTTTATCTGATCAACATCCTGGTGGTTAATTACAGGATCTTCAGGAAGATGACCAGGATCAGCCCGCAGGAATTTTTTAGCGGACTGCGGGAGATCATCTCCCGCAGCGCCAACCGGACAGGTGAAAAATTAAAGTCAGAAATAATTTTTATGGATGATAAATTCGGTGAATGCAGCATAATATTCCCCAGGGCCCACGCGGGACAGGTAAGCGAATTTTGCGACCGGTTCAAAAAGGGCGTTACGGATTTTATCAAGCAAAAAGACCTGCGGGAGGTATTTATCAACATCGGGGTAGTCGCCTATTCCCCGGAAGGGAAGCTGAAACAGGCGCAGGGTTTACCGGTCAACCTGCACATCAGTAAGATATATATAGGTTCCGAAGTCAGGCGTTTCAGGAGGATGGAGTATAAGGCAAATATCGATATTCTTTTGCCGGGCAAGATAAAGGACCCTTCCGAGGTAATCGACATATCGGAAGGAGGGATCTGTCTGGCCAGCAGCCGGCAGCTAAAGACCGATTCACGGATCAGGCTTGATCTGAAGCTTCCTTCAGGCAGACAGCTTTCTGCGGTCCCGGCCAGGGTGGCCTGGATAAAGGTAGTCGATACGTTAAGGTATGGAGAGGGGCAAAGCTATAAAATCGGCCTGGAATTCATCAGGCTGGACGGCGCGCAGAAGAAGGTAATTTCCGGTTTTATCAAATCCCGGACCGCTTAATAATCCTCCCATTATTACGAACAAAACCATGTATTTTAAGGATCTAAAAATCAAAAATATCTACCTGTTGTTTATGCTCCTGTGGTTTACGGGGTTATTGACTTTCGCCGTGACCCGTTTACCCGGAGGGCTGGATGTCGATTCCTGCAATTATGCCGTGGTGGCCAAAGAGATCCTGCGCAGCGGAAACTTGCTGCAGCTTTACGATCCGGTGTACGGGGGAGTTTTTTATTATCATTTTCCCCTCTGTATCTGGGCCACGGCGCTGATCTTTAAAATTGCCGGAGTGGCCAGTTTTACGGCAAAACTTTTTTCCATGTTCAGCGGATTGCTCCTGGTGGGAACATTATTTTATTTCGGAAAGACGCTGAAGAATTACTGGGTAGGTTTTTTTGCCGGATTGAGCCTGCTTTTGACGAATCACGTGATCCGGCTGGCAATGCAATGCCGGATGGACATACCGGTAACCCTGTTTATCAGCCTGGCCTTATTCGCTTTTGTTCTGGCAGATAAATATAGCCGCCGTTTCTACCTGTTATTCGGAATATTTACCGCTCTGGCGATCATGGCCAAGGACGTTTTTGGGCTTTTTCCTCTGGTGATCGTTTTTGTATATCTGGTATTGGTAGGGAAATGGAAAGAGTTGTTCCGGCCGTTATTCCTGGCCGGGCTGTTATTGTCCGTCTTGCCGGTGTTATTTTGGATATTGCTGGATAAGGGGAGCCTGGTTATCCCGTGGTTTCGCTGGAACTTTATCCATCTCTTGAGTTCTCCGGGGTTTAATGTGCCGTGGCATTATTATCTCTGGGCGATCTTAACCAAGTATTTTTATTTTCTGCCTCTAGCCGTCTACGGCGGATACCTGGCTGTCGTGCGGGCGCGCCAAGACCGGGACAATTCACTGCTGCTGATTTTGATCATCTGGGCGGTTATTTTTCCTTTGGCATTTTCCTTCGGCAGGCAGAAATTGCATTATTTTATCATACCGATGTATCCGGCGGCTTCTTTACTGGTGGGGCTGGCCGCGGACGCAATTTTCCGTGAATCGTTAAAGGTCAAGATTGCCGCAGTTTTTAAATATATCCTGGTTATCGGAACTCTCGTGCTATTATTTTTCCCGCTGGACCTGCGCAGCAAACGTTTTGTCGAGGCGGTGGAAATGTCCGGGGAAATCGACGGGATCTTGAAACAGCTGGATAAGTATGATTTTTTCGTATATAAATATGACACCGCGGCAATCCTTTTTTATTCGCAACAGCTTTCCCGGGTTAAGGCCCTTAACTCCCAGGCGGAATTACTTGAGGCCCTGGCCGCCCCTTTACGCGAGGCAAGGTTAGTCTTTATGCCGCAGGAAGATTTTCTGGCGCTGGATGATTCGACCAGGGATGACTACCGGCAGCTTTTCAGGTTTCAGGACCGGATCCTCGTGATTGATAAATTTACCCCCCGCAGAGAAGTAATCCTCTCCCGTTGATTTAAAAAAAACCGGTTAGATTTTGTGCTTTCCCTACGTCTATTATGGTAGGGAGGGAAAAATGAAAAATATTATACTGATTACCGGCCTTGTCCTGTTTTTTGCGCCTATCTGCGTAAGGGAGGGGTCCTGTCGGGATTACTCCTGGGAAAAGATCAGCAGGGAGATCGCTCCTGTTTATAGCCTCTTGGTCGAACGAAACGACCCGGCAAGGATCTATCTGGGGAGCAATAAGGATGTATACAGGAGCAAAGATGCCGGCCGCACCTGGGAACGCAGCCTGTCGGTCAAAGGAGATAACGGCAGAATTAATCTTTTGACCAGTGATCCGGAAAATGCCTCCCGGATCTATGCCGTAACCGGAAACGGCCTATTTTTCAGTGAGGATCAGGGTGGATCCTGGAAGCGCCTTTACCGCGGCAAAAATAGCCGGGAGAATGATTGTTTGAGCGTAACCGTGGACCAGGAGTGCCTTTATCTGGGGACCAGAGGAGGTTTATTTATCAGCCGGGACCGGGGGCGTACCTGGTCCAGGGCGAAAGCCGAACCGGGAGAAAGTTGTATCCTGGCCGGGGTAATCAAAAAGGGAGCTCGCCCAGCGGTAGTGGTTGCTTCGACGAACTGCCTGTTTTTTAGTTTTGACCGAGGAAGAAATTGGCAAAAAAGTATTTTCTCTTTTGATCGTAACGACGCTCCGGATAATGATTTTCAGGAGGAGGCGGATCTTGATCAGGATAACCGGGAGGTTTCGATTAAATGGCTGGCACTTTGCCCCGGGATCTCAGAACGGGTGTTCTTGAGCAGCACAAAAGGGATATATTCAAGCATCGACTCCGGGATAAACTGGGAACCTTTTTCCACCACCGGGTTAATCAGCCGGAAAGTAAATTTTCTCTTTTTTTCCGGTGATTTCAATTTTTATTGCCTTGCTGATTCCGGCCTCTACCGTTTCAGCGGAGACAGTTGGCAGGAGCTGTCTGTTGATGTAACCGCGCAGGCCTACAACTTTGCGGCCATGGATAATACCGGAAAATTGTTTTTGGCCACGGATAAAGGGTTGTTTAGGTCTGCGTTCGAAGGAGCTAGAACAGGCGGGGTGCCCACTTTGGGTTTCTATCTGGAAGGGGAGCCAGGGATCAGGGCGGTCCAGCAGGCGGTGATGCGCTATGCCGAGGTAAACCCGGAAAAGATCAAGCGCTGGAGAAAGCTTGCCGCGACCAGGGCTTTTTTACCCGAACTCTCCACCGGTATCAGCAGGG
>JAQUQA010000098.1 GCA_028716305.1 Candidatus Omnitrophota bacterium
GTTTTTGTCGCGGGGAGGATTCTTTATTAACGGGGAATGCACCCAGCAGCCGATACAATCGTTATTGCATTTTCCGGTAAGGTCTATCTGCACGGTCTTCGGCCCGCAAAAGGCCTTTTGTCCGCTGTTGACCCCTTTGATGATCAGCTGCTCATACCCCTTCACTGATATACCTCTTTCTCTTTACCCAAATAAAAAGAAGGTAGTCGTAGATCTTGCAGACCAGGTATTTCGGACCAAACTGGTTAAAATAATACCGCGCCAGCTTAAGATCCCCCCAAAGGCCGCGTTTGCGCCTTTTGGAATCGGCCCAGATGCAATAGGCCCTTCTTTTGGCATTCAACACCTCGCCCGGTGAAAGCGTATCGGGCTTAAATACGCAGTTGTAATGTCCGTCATATTTTGACCAGTCGTTGGTAAGGATCCTGCCTTCCTTTTCCAACTGCTCGAAAATCTTTGTTCCGGGAAACGGCGTGAGGATGGAAAATTGCACGGAATCAGGATCCAGCTCCAAGGCGCAATCAATGGTCCTGCGTACAGTATCGCTGGTCTCCCCGTCAAAACCAAAACAAAAGGTAAGATGCGTCTTGATCCCCATCTGCTTGGTTAAATTGATCATGCTGAGCGCCTTGTCCAGATTCATCCCCTTACAGGACTTGTCTAACAGGCATTTCGTCTTGGATTCTACGCCGTATTTTACCGCCCAGAGCCCGGAGGATTTCATCTCGCTGAGGATCTCTTTATCCATCAAATCGGCGCGAGCCATAATCGCCCAGGGTGTTTTTTCCAATCCCCGCTCTTTAATCTGCCGGCAGAACTCCAGCATCCTTTCTTTACCGACATTAAAAGTATCGTCGTCGAAATACACGGAATTAAAGCCTTTTTTTCTTACCAGGAACTCCATTTCATCCACAACATCAACAACGTCCCTTACCCGGTAATGGTTACCCGCGTACATCACCTGCGGCCAAAGGCAAAAATTACAACCAAAGGGGCATCCCCGGGAGGCCAGCATCTGCACAGAAGGCAGAGGGATGTTTCCCGGAAGGTCCCAGTATTTCAGCATAGGCAAAGTTTCCCGATGCGGCCACGGCAGTAGATTGATATCAAAAGGTTCGCGGCGCTTATTTTTGACCACTTTCCCCTGCTCGTCCCTAAAGATCACTCCGGCAACTCCGCTGAGATCCCGCCTCCCTCTGATCGCCTCGATCAGCTCGAGTAGGGAAAATTCATATTCGCCGAACAGGACATAATCGACAAAGGTGTGGTTCTCTAAAAATTCTGGGTCATATATCTCGGAGTTAGGCCCGCAGAGAATAATGGAAATTCCCGAACGGGAAATTCGTTTTAAGAGTTCCAGGTCGTGATAAAAAGACGGGATGGAAGTTTCCGCGACCAGATAATCGAACCCCAGGGACAAAATCCTGGCGATAAAATCATCCTCTTCGGATTCTTCGGCCAGGGCATCGATTATTTTTGCCTGGATACCTTTTTTTTCCAGCAATGAAGCCGCGTGCGCCAGGAAAAACGGAAAAGGCAGGTAATTACCTTCACTGCGGTCCTTGATATGCGGCCAACGCGAACCGGCACGCACGCCGCATTGGCCGTTCTTGCTCCAGGGGAGATTTGCCAAAATTACTTTAAGCTCTTTTCTCTTCCAGGGGTTATCTCCGGTTTTTTCATTAATCGTTTCATGCAGGAAAATCCTGCGCTGGGCCTCGAGCTTCGCGTCCAAGGTATCTTCATTCTGATAGAAATTGATCTCTCCCGAGAAAAAGGGGTGCTCGCCGGCGTGATAACACCTATTGTCGCTTTCCGATATATACCGCAAGCCGATGATCCTGGCGTGGAAATCTTCCGGGGGGCTTTGCACTACCGATAAAAATTTCTTATCATCCGCCTCCAGCAGAAAAGAAGGCAAGTTGGCGTCCGCGGTGCTGAATCTCGCCCCTACCCAGGAAACCTTCTCGGAGGAAAAAAACAGATCTCGCCAAAGGCTGTCGGCCCGGAAAAAATTGACCTGCTGAAAATCGCTCAACCAGCTTTTATAATAAGGGTTGATCAGGCAGACAATGCGGAATTCGTCGATGTGCAGCCATTCCTGGGTGCTTAAATCAATCCGCCAGGAGATCCGGGATCCATTTTCAATTTTCAAGCTCCAGATCTGGTAAAGCGGAAGTTCTCTAAAGGTTACTTTCAATTTCAAGGAATCCTCGGTTTTTCTGATTATCTGCCAGGCCGCCTTTGCCGAATCGGTCCAGAGCCCCAAGGTATTGATCCCCACGTTTAAACCTACTCCCGGGGTCAATTCCCGGCCGTCCCAAAAAATCTTTACCCCGTTCCGATGGAATGACAATTTGATTTTATTCTTAGCCACAAATTGCTCTTCCACGGGCACGCTGATGCGTACGCGGTCCAGCCTTGCCTTAAGCAGATAATGGAGATATTTCAAACCGCGCCAGAAGGCGTAAAGCAGGCCGCCGCTTTTAAAATGTCCCTGGAATTTCCGAAAATTGCTTTTATCGCTCAACCCTTATTTCTCCTTTAAAATACGGATATTTTCCACTTTTCAGCTTATTCGGATGGGTCCTTTGAAATTGCAGCAGGCGTGAAGAATAGAAATCATCGGAGTTCTCCACTACCACCCGCGAACCCGGATCACCTCCGAGATTTACAAAGAAAACCCTTGGCAATCCGGGCGAAACGGCAATAAGCTCTTTGGCCGTGCCGTAATAGGACCGGAAGGGCAGGATGTCGTATTGAGAAGTGAACTCTGCCGGGAATTCTCCGCCTCCCGAACCGGGGACCTCCCAATTGGTATATTGCGTAGAAAGCATCAGATTGGATTGCTCTATCTCAAGGGCCGCTTCCTTATACACCTCCATCTCGACCTCCCAGAAGATGAGGTTATTTTTTTCCAATTTGAATCTCCAAATCTGGGAGACGGGGATATAGGGCCAATCCCCGGAAAAAACCATCTCAGTGGGCGATTTATCAATCAATTTCCAAACCGCCTGATAAGAATCGTACCATATCCCTCCGGAACGCAGTGATGTATAGACATGCAATCCACTGCTTAATTCCCTGCCGTCAAATTCGATCCTGCCCCTGCCCTGATCAAAGAATACGTTCAATTTGTTTTTTTTAATACCGGCGCTTATTCTGGAAGGTTTTTCTTTCTGGTCAAAGACAGCCTCTTTCCCCAGAAAAACCTCCCCGGAAAAATAATTGCTCCTTTTTTGAAAAACGACGGCCTTTCTCTTTGGGATGATCAGCGACGAGTTAACGCAGATCAGCTCCTCTTGCTCCTCTTTAACCCGGTAGACCCCGAAAATCCTGTTCTCGGGCAAAATGGTGGACTTAAAAAGCACCCTCGGCAGGGGATAATTTTCACCGGGGATGATCATCATCTGGGAAACCTTGCTCTCTTTTAGCCTGACCGGGGCAATATTATCGATGAAATGCAGTGTGGCAAGGTTCCCTTTTTCAAAAGTAGTGGCCCATTCTTCATAATCGATGGAAAGCTGAAGCCGGACGTCGAAATTATCAAAAGCTGTTTCCTCGGCCGACTCTATGTCTACCCTGACTCCGATCGATCCCGCAGGGGTAACGCTAAACTCCCAGATCTCCAAAAAAGGCCATTCCGGATAAGAACAAACCAGGGAAACCCCCCGGGGGGATATCTTTCTGGTGGACCATTGGGCCTCTTTAATTTCCGACCACTGCCGGTTTAGCAAAAATGAGCTGTGCAGGCCATGCCCCCTGGTAACCTCTTTGTCCTGAAAGTAAAGCCGGATCATCTTGTGATCGACGTCCACAAAAAGACGGATATCGCCATGGGTCAGGGTGCGCTCGGTAAGTAGTTTTTCCTGTTCGGCCTTCAGGTAGCTGTCGATCTGGGAATTGTCCTGGCTGAAATTGATCTGGGTGGCAAAAAGGATCTTTTGCTTATTGCCGATCCTGCTTTTATCCAGGCCGAGCTGGATAACCCGGGAAGAAGAAGACAGGTCGCTGTTCTGGATAATGCAATCAAGGTTGTCATTGTTCAGCATAGTGACCGCGGGCAGATTGGCGGTCTTCTTTAATCCCAGGAGCCTGGCCCGGGGGTTTTCCAGCGGGATATCCTGCCAGACGGTAAACTCTTTGGGAAAGGCAGACTCCTGATGGCCGCAGAAAAAAACAGCATACTCTTTATTAAGTAAAAGCCCCAGCTTGAGCATCTCCGGGACAAAAGATTCCTGAAAAGAGGTTTCCGCCTCCCAGATCACTTTATCCTGAGCCAGAGAAATCTTCCAGCTCTGCTTCAGCTCGGGAGACTTCAAGTCCAGAGACAGGATCAGGGAATCGCCTTCTCTTATTACCCGCCAGTCGGAGAAGTTGACAAAATCATGCCACTGCCGGTTTAGCAAAAATGAGCTATGCAGGCCGCAACCCGTGGTGACCTCCTTGTCCCGATAGTAGAGCCGGACCATCTTGTGATCGACGTCCACAAAAAGACGGATATCGCCATGGGTCAGGGTGCGCTCGGTAAGTAGTTTTTCCTGTTCGGCCTTTTGCTTGGTAAACAGTTTTTCCTGTTCGGCCTTCAGGTAGCTGTCGATCTGGGAATTGTCCTGGCTGAAATTGATCTGGGTGGCAAAAAGGATCTTTTGCTTATTGCCGATCCTGCTTTTATCCAGGCCGAGCTGGATAACCCGGGAAGAAGAAGACAGGTCGCTGTTCTGGATAATGCAATCAAGGTTGTCATTGTTCAGCATAGTGACCGCGGGCAGATTGGCGGTCTTCTTTAATCCCAGGAGCCTGGCCCGGGGGTTTTCCAGCGGGATATCCTGCCAGACGGTAAACTCTTTGGGAAAGGCAGACTCCTGGTCACCGCAGAAAAAGGTATTGTAGTCATCGCTCAGCAGCAGGCCAAGCTTGAACATTTCCGGGCTAAAAGAACCCCCCGAAGAAGACTCTACTTCCCAGATCACTTTATCCTGAGCCAGAGAAATCTTCCAGTTCTGCTCAAGCTCGGGAGATCTCTGATTAAGACGTAGAAATAAGGTATCATTATTTTTGCTGACCCGCCAGTCGGAGAAGTTGACAAAATCATGCCACTTCCGGTTTA
>JAQUQA010000099.1 GCA_028716305.1 Candidatus Omnitrophota bacterium
TAATTAGTTTTCCGGAAAGTTCGCCTTTACCGCAAATCGCACATTTCTTTAACATCATCTCACCTCGTTATTGTTGAATTAGATACTCTAGTATACTTGAAAATACCGGATTGTCAAGGCGCAAAAGTTTAGTGAAGGACCACGGACCAAGAACCAAGAACCAAGTTCGCTTGGTCCATGGTACGTGCTCCTTGGTTCTTGGTACGTGGTCCTTGGTCCATGTTATATTTATTAATTTTATTGTCTCAAGCCTTTAAAAGGCGTAAAATAAATTGTATAAAGGAGGTAAAATGAATAAAAGCGAGATACTGGAATTCTTAAATAGAAATCCCGTGGTATATCTGGCCACTGTCGAGGGTAAAAATCCCCGCGTGCGGGGGATGATGCTTTACAGGATCACTCCGGAGGGGATCATCTTTCACACCGGAAAAACTAAAGACCTGCATAAACAGCTGGGATCCAACCCGCAGGTGGAGCTATGCGCCTTCAGCCAAAAGGAAAATATGCAGGTCCGGCTCAGCGGCAAGGCCGAGCCGCTGGAAGATGAGGCCCTGAAAAAAGAAATGGTAGAGAACCGGCCATTCATGAAGCCCTGGGTGGCTAAGTACGGGATGGATCTTTTGACCGTTTGGCGGATCAAGCCTGATAAGGCCTGTGTTTGGACGATGGAGAGTAATTTCGAGCCGAAAAAGTATATAGAGTTCTGACAGCAGTTTGGACCAAGAACCAAGGACCAAGGACCAAGTAAGTTACGAAGGACGAGGGAAGAAGGACGAGGGACGATGGACGAAGGAAGCGTAAAGTTCAAAGCGCAAGGCGTAAAGTTTAAGCGCAAAGCGTAAAACTATAAATTCCGTACGGCGTTCAGCGTTCAGAGAACAGCGTAAGTACATTGAGTTTTACGCTGAACGCCGAACACCGAACGCCGTCCGAACCCCTGTGACTTGTGACCTGTGACTTTGCTTGGTTCATGGTTCTTGGTCCGTGGTTCTGACTTCACGCCGAACGCCGAACACCGAACGCCGTCCGAATCTGTGACTTGTGACCTGTGACTTGTGACTAACTTATGAATAAACTTATCGAAAACTTAAATAAGGAACAACAACAAGCCGTGACCCACCGCGACGGGCCGCTTTTGATCATTGCCGGAGCCGGCACGGGCAAGACCTCGGTCATCACTCAACGCATTGCCTGGCTGATCTCCGAAGGATTGTGCAAGACCGAAGAGATCCTCGCCTTGACCTTTACCGATAAGGCCGCGCATGAGATGCTGGAGCGGGTGGATATGCTGGTGCCTTACGGTTACACCGATATCTGGATCTCCACCTTTCACGCCTTTGGGGACAGGTTACTGCGGGAGAACGCCCTGATCGCCGGGATGAGCCCGGATTTCAAAGTGCTTACCCGGCCCGAGGCCGCGGTATTCTTCCGGGAGCATCTTTTTGAATTTTCACTTTCTTACTACCGCCCGCTGGCCGATCCCACCAGGTTCATTGATGCCTTGATTTCTCTGTTTAACCGCGCCAAGGATGAGGATGTTTCGCCCGGGGAGTATCTTGATTTTGCGGAAAAGTTGAATTTACGGGCCAAAGAAAATCCTGATGACGAAGTCTTGCGGGAAGAGGCGCAGCAGCAGGACGAACTTGCCAATGCCTACGCAAAGTACCAGGAGCTTTTAGCAAAACAGGGGCTGGTTGATTTTGGAAACCAGTTTTATCTGGCGTTGAATCTTTTACGCGAGCACCCCCTGATCCTTAAGAAATACCGGCAGCAATTCAAATATATACTGGTCGATGAGTTTCAGGATACTAATTTTGCTCAGTTCCAGATCGTCAAACTTCTGGCCGGAAAGGCCCAGAATATCACCGTTGTTGCCGATGATGACCAGTGTATTTATCGCTGGCGCGGCGCGGCCTACAGTAACGTCCTGAATTTCATGGAGGCCTTTCCCCGCGCGCAAAAGATCAGCCTGATCCAGAATTACCGTTCTACGCAGGGGATACTCGACACCGCCTACAAGCTTATCCAGAATAATAACCCCGACCGTTTTGAAATCAAGGCCAAGATTAACAAGAAACTGGTTGCCGTAAATCCGGGAAGCTCAGGGGCCGAACACCGGCATTTCGATAACAACTCCGCCGAGACTGACTGGGTCGCCCAGAAGATCAAGGATAAAGTTACAAAAGACGGTTACAGGTACAATGATTTCGCGATCCTGGTGCGTTCTAACTCCGATGCCCAGGCGTATCTGCAGTCTTTGAATATGCAGGATATCCCCTGGCAGTTCAGCGGCAACCAGGGGCTTTACTCACGGGAAGAGGTTAGGCTTTGCATCAGTTTCTTAAGAGTGGTTTCCAATCATTCGGATTCCCTGAATTTGTATCATTTGGCAAGTTCCGCGGTATATTCCCTGGATCTGGCAGATCTGACTTTATGCATGCATTATGCCAAGCGCAGGAACAAAGCCCTGTTTTTTGTTTTTGAAGAGCTGGAAAAGATCCCGGAGCTGGAGCAGGTCAAGCCGGAGAGCCGCGGCAAGATCGAAAAGATATTGAGTGACCTGAAGCGTTTTATGGAGTTTTCCCGGCAAGAGACAACCGGGAGGTTGCTTTACCGTTTTCTTACCGAGACCGGGTATCTGAAAGAGTTGACCACCAGGCAGGACGCGCAAAGCGAAACCCAGATCCAGAACCTGGCGAAATTCTTTAACATCGTCAGGGATTTTGAGCTGGTATCGCGCGAAGACCGGGTGATCAGCTTTGCCAATTATCTCAATCTGCTGATCGACGCCGGAGATGATCCTCCGACCGTAGAAGCGGATCTCGATAGCGACGCGGTAAATGTCTTGACCATTCATAAGGCAAAGGGCCTGGAGTTTCGCGTAGTCTTTATGGTCAACCTGGTCAACGGCAGGTTCCCGGTAACCCGGCGCAGGCAGGCAATTGAATTGCCTGACGGCCTGATCAAGGAGATGCTTCCCGAAGGGGATTTTCATGTCCAGGAAGAGCGCAGGCTTTTCTACGTGGGGATGACCCGCGCCAAGGAAAACCTTTATTTTACCTCTGCTTCCGACTACGGCGGAGCGCGCACCAGGCGGGTCAGCCAGTTTGTGGTTGAGGCAATCGGGGAAGAGGCCGCCCAGCAGGAAAAGCTGAAATCCAGAGCAATCGAAAGCATCCGGCGTTTTGCCCCAAATGAATGCTCATCTTTAAAAGCCGCGAAAGAGCTTCCTGCGGACCGCCTGATCAGTTTAAGCTATTATCAGATCGACGATTACCTGACCTGCCCTTTAAAATACAAATACGTCAACATCCTGCGCGTGCCGATCATGGAGCATCACACGGTTATTTACGGCCGGGCGATGCACGAGGCGGTCTGTGTTTATTATCAGCATCTTTTAGCCGGAAAGAAGATGCAATTAGGCGAACTGCTCAACACCTTCGAGGAGAGTTTTGACCCGCAGGGGTTTCTTGACCTAAAGCACCAGGAGGAGCGTTTCCGCATCGGCAAGGCCGCCCTGGCCAGATTTTATGAGCAGGAACAGCAAAAAAAGTCCCGCCCTTTCCTGATCGAAAAAGATTTCTCTTTTATTTTTGAGAATAACAAGATCAACGGCCGTTTCGACCGGGTTGACCAGGAGGATGGTGACGCGGTGATCATTGATTTTAAGACTTCGGATATCACCAAACAGGCGGATGCCGATAAGCGCGCCAAGGAGAGCATGCAGATGTGCCTGTATGCTTTGGCCTATCAGCATATCTGTGGAAAGCTGCCTAAGCGGGTGGAACTGCATTTTCTGGAGTCGGGGATCGTCGGTTCAAGCGTGATCCGCGCGGAAGACCTGGAGAAGATCACGCTTAAGATCAAAAAGGTTTCCGCGGGGATCCGCCGGCAGGAGTTTAACGCCATCCCCGGTTACATGGCCTGTCAGTATTGCGCCTATTGTCAGGTTTGCCCTTTTGCCGCAACAAAGTGAATTTTCCTGATAAAGATCCCTCACCGCGGCTTTATGAACTTTCCCGTCAATTTTTGATTACTCTGAAGGAATTAGAAGAGGGATCGCTTTTCTGGCCGCCCAGGGATACTGCTTTCAGCGTCCAGGTGTAAACCTGGTCATTCTCAAATTTATCGGATTCCATGGTGACAGAAGAGGTGTCCCGGGAAAGGCCGGTTTTATAAATCAGGTTGGTTTGTGTCGTATCACGGCCCTTAAAGACCCTGAATTCGTAGCCGTCCAGGACTGCCGCGTTGTCCCAGATCCATCTGAATTCCAGGGTATCTTTGCCGGTAAGATCGATGGTTTCCCCGATCGGCGCCAATAGCCGCGGGGGAGGAGGTCCTTCGGTAAAACTGTTTATCCCTCTGCCGATCTCAAAAGCAAATGCCGGAACGATCATTAAGAGGATCAGGCAAAAACAGGTAGAGAGCTTATACATTCGCGGCCAGAAGGCCGCGCCCTGCAGGGCGCGGATCAACAATGGCCGCTCAGTATTTCGCTTTGGTAAACCGCGGGCTAAAGCCCGCGAAGCTTCATTTACCGGCAGCGTCTTTCTCATTTTTACCTCCAAAGTTCTTTCGTTTAAAGGTGGTTTCTGGTATAATTATACGGTTTTAAGGCAAGAGCCGTATAATCCGATTTTATAACTAACCGCTGATTTTGCAAGCTATAAAAACTAAGCGTTGATCTGATGAAAGAGAAAAACAGGGCCGGCGAAAACTACATGCTGCTGGCAATAAAAGAAGCGGAAAAGAATTTCCGGGAGATGCGGGGAGGTCCTTTCGGGGCCTGTATCGTCAAAGGGGGCCGGGTATTGGCGGTAGCGCGCAATAGCGTGCTTAAGCAAGATGCTACCTGCCACGCGGAGATCAACGCCATCAGGCTTGCTTCCCGGAAAATTAAGGATTTTGACCTTTCCGGCTGCGTGATCTATTCTACTACCGAGCCTTGCCCGATGTGTTTCAGCGCCATCCATTGGGCGCGCATCGGCCGGGTGTTTTACGGCACGACCATTGCCGATGCCAAAAGGATCGGGTTCAATGAATTAAGCGTCTCTGCTTCCAGGCTAAAGCAGTTAGGTA
>JAQUQA010000100.1 GCA_028716305.1 Candidatus Omnitrophota bacterium
GGAATTCCGTAAAAACCAGCTCTTTTTCCGCTTCGCGGATCTTCTGGATGATTACCTGCCGGGCGGTAGAAGCGGCGATCCTGCCGAAATCCATTGAGGTCACCTCTTCTTTAGAATCTTCTTTTACGCGGAATGCCCTGATCTTTCCGGAATTCCGGTCAAGCGCAACGACTAATTCCTCTCCCGGCTTAACATCGATCACCTTTTTAGCCGCGCTCAAGAGCGCGCTCTCTACCGCCTCGATAAGGATTTCCTTCTTTATCCCCTTTTCTCGTTCTATCTGCTCCAAAATAGCTAATAATTCCTGGCTCATAATTTCACCGCTTTCCTTTTAATATATTTCCTGTTTAGCTTTGTTAATTTTACTTAAAGGGATCTCTACCCGGCCCGTTCCGGAGAGATCCAGCGATACAGCCTCTGTGCCGACCTGCACGATCAAACCTTCCCATTCGATCTTACCGTTGACCGGTTCGCTCAAAAAGAACCTTGCCCTCCGGTTGATGCAGCGCGCGAAATCTTTTTGGGTCCGCAGCGGCCGGTCTATCCCGGGAGAAGAAACCTCTAAAAGATATTCCTCCTGCAAAATGTTTTTCTCCTCCAGCATGCGGCCGATTTCCCGGTTCAGCAAAGAACACTCTTCCAGGGTAATTCCTCCTTCAGGCCGATCGGCAAAAATCCTTAAAACATGGGTCCTGCCTTCCTGCCGGTAAATAACCTCTACCAATTCCAATCCCTGGCTTTTCAAAAACTCTTCAATCAGCTCGTTTAATTGTTTAATCAGTGTATCTCTATCCATAGATACTTCGTAAAATAGTATTCGTTCAGCGTTCAGTGTTCAGTGTTCGGCGTTCAGCGTTCGGTGTTGGTGCGTACGCGGAACACTGAACGCAGCAACGCCGAACGAAAAATCATAATTTATTCCTACAGAATTCCTTTATTTTTCCAAAGACCAGATCCTCGGCACCGCTGATCTTCTCTGCCCCCCTGCGGATCTTAAGTTCAAGCGTGTTATTTTTGATCCCCTCTTTACCGATAATCACCTGAAGGCTCACGCCCAAAAGATCAGCATCCTTGAACTTGACCCCGGCACGTTCATCCCGATCGTCCAGGAGAACACTGATCCCTTCTTTTTCCAGCAGCTCGTGGACCTGGCGGGCGCGGTTGATGATTGCCTCCTGCGTAACATCCAGGGGCAGAATGATCACTTTGTAAGGGCTGATCTGGGAGGGCCAGATAATACCGTCTTTATCCTGATTCTGCTCAATGATCGCCGGAATCAATCTGGATACCCCGATACCGTAACATCCCATGATCATCGGCGAACTCTTGCCTTTGGCGTCCAGGAAATTTGCCCCCAGGACAGCGCTGTATTTTGTCCCCAGTTTAAAGACATGCCCCACTTCCAGAGTGGGGGTCTTTTTTAATTCCTTGGCGCAGGCCGGACAGTCCGCGACCCCTTCCTTATACGGTGAGGCATTCCGGCACTGCGGACAGAATAAAACCGCGTCCTCCCCCGTTGCGGCCGGGACCATGAATTCATGCGAGGCATTCCCCCCCATTACCCCGGGGTCCGCCTCAACACAAAGGCAATCCAGCCCGCATCTGGAAAAAATCCTGCGGTAGGCCTCAAGCATAATCTTATAATTTTTATCCAACCCCTCCTCGCTCTGGTCAAAGCTATAGGCATCCTTCATGATAAATTCACAGCTCCTGACCAGGCCGAAACGCGGCCGGATCTCATCGCGGAATTTCGTCTGGATCTGATACAAGACCAGCGGCAGTTGTTTATAGGATGAAACATGGCTTTTCACCAGCTCGGTAATCACCTCTTCGTGGGTCGGCCCGAGGCACAGCTTGCGGCCCTTACGGTCGGAAAAACGCAGCATTACCTCCGCGATATCCTTATCGCGGCCGGAGCGCTGCCAAAGTTCCAACGGCTGGAGGGCCGGCAAAAGGAGCTCGGATGCGCCGGCGCGTTCCATCTCTTCACGGATGATCCGCTGGATATTCGCCAAAACCTTATAACCCAAAGGAAGGTAAGAGTAAACACCAGCCATGAGCATGCGGATCAAACCGGCGCGCAGCATCAGCTGATGGCTGAGCGACTCGGCCTCCTGCGGGGTCTCTTTTAACGTTGGGATAAATGTCCCTGACCAATACATATCTGTTTAGTCCTTGTTAAATATCTCTTTAGACAGGTCAATCCCGGCTCTTTTCAGGAGCGGGTAGAATACCGGGACCACTCCGGTGGCCTTCCAGCGCCCGATGACCTTGCCTTGATCGTCTATATTTTCAATATCGTAGTAAAAAATATCTTCCAGCTCTGTCCGTCCGTCTTTTAAACCTTTGACCTGGGCGATATGAGTGATCCTCCTGGTCCCGTCGAGCAGCTGATCCTGCTGGATAAGCAGGTGCACGGCAGCCGCGATCTGCCGATGGATGGCATCGAGATTTATCGGCACCCCCGACGTCAAAATCATCGTCTCTAACCTGTACATTACGTCTTCCGGGGTGTTGGCATGGATAACCGCCAGGGACCCGGTGTGCCCGGAACAAATTGCCTGAAGCATATCCAGCGCTTCGCCGCTTCTGATTTCTCCCAGGATGATCCTCTGGGGGCGCATGCGCAGGGAATTCTTAAACAGTTCCCGGGTGGTCACCTCTCCTTTTCCTTCGATATTCGCCTGCCTGGTTTCCAGCCTGACCACATGCTCCTGGAAAAGATGCAATTCCGGGGTATCTTCAATGGTAATAATCCGCTCGTCATTATTAATATAGGTGGAAAGCACCCCCAGGGTGGTCGTTTTACCCGAACCGGTAGCACCCCCGATGATCATATTGGCCTTGGCCTTTACGCAGGCAATCAGGAAATCGGCCATACGCTTATCCAGGGTGCCCATTTTCAAAAGATCATCCATTGTCTTGATCAGGCTGAGAAATTTTCTGATGGTTACCGTAGAACCGTCAATGGACAACGGGGGGATGATGATATTCACCCGGGAACCATCCGGCAGGGATACGTCCGTGAACGGCAGGTATTCATCCACATGACGGCGCGTCGGCATCAGGAACTTATAGATCAGGTGGCGCAGCTGGTCCTCATCATCAAAGCTGATCTTGGTCAGGATCTTCTTGCCGCCTTTTTCCATGTAAATCTTTTTTGGGCCGTTGATCATGATTTCGGTAACTTCCGGATCCTTTAGCAAGTCTTCGATCGGGCCGAAACCGATAAAATCCACGGTGAGCTCGTTCATCAGGGCGTTACGTTCCTGTTCGGATATGAAGGTATGCTCCTCTTCGATAATCTCGTTGAGGACCTCATTAAAAGCGTTACGTAATTCCTTTTCCTCGAATCTCTCCCGGTTAAACAGACCGCCGTATTCCGAAACCAGCCTTTTCCTGATCTTGTCTTTTAAATCCTTAATCATCTCTTCTTCCCCCTGATTTCTTTGAGAAGTTCGGTTATACAATTACGAAAAGAAACTTTTCTTACCGGCTTGCCGTTCTTGAACAAAATCCCTTCTTTTTTACCAAAGGCTACCCCTAAATCGGCCTCCGCCGCCTCTCCGGGGCCGTTAACTACGCATCCCATCAAAGCCACTTCCAGTTCCTTGGGGAATTTCCCGCGGCCTGAGGCCTGGGCGGCACCCAGTTTTTTCTCAAAGTCATTAACCAGGCGCACCAGGTCGACTTCGCAGCGCCCGCAGGTCGGGCAGCTGATTATCTGCGGGCCAAAATGCCCCAACCCCAATGCCTGTAAGATCCCTTTTGCCGCCTTGATCTCCTGCTGCGGCTCATCGGTCAACGATATTCTTATTGTATCACCGATTCCCTCTAATAGCAAACTACCGATGGCGATACTCGATTTTATTACCCCGGAAAAAAGCGGCCCCGTTGCCGTAACCCCTAAGTGAAACGGGTAGTTACAACGCTCGGCCATCAGCCGGTAGGCAATCACGGTTTGCCGGATATCCGAGGCCTTAAGTGAAACAACGATATCGCGCATACCGGCGCCTTCCAGGAGCTTGATATACTCTAGGGCGCTTTTTACCATCTCTTGGGCCTGGACTTTATTCTTCATCAGGCCGGCATTTTTCCGGCGCACTGACCCGGAATTAACACCTACCCGAATAGGAATCCCTTTAAGCTTGGCCGCCCTGGCAAGAGCCACCACTTCTTCTTTCTTGTAAATATTCCCCGGATTAAGCCTGATCTTATCCACGCCCGCCTCAATCGCTTCCATCCCCAAACGCCAGTTAAAATGAATGTCCGCTACAACCGGAATACGGCAATTTTGCTTGATTTTTTTGAGCGCGCGGGCGTCTGCGAGATCCTTTACCGCCAACCGGACAATCTGGCAACCAGCCGACTGCAATTTTCTGATTTGCCCCAGGGCAGCAGGGACATTAGAGGTCTTGGCCTTAACCATTGACTGGATCGCCACCGGGAAACGCCCGCCGATAGGGACCCTGCCAATTCTAACCACCCTGCTTATTCGTCTTTTATTGTCCATATATCTTTAAGTAAGCGTAAAGCGCAAAGCATAAAGCGTAAAGTTTAAGTGTTAAGTGAAAACGTTTTGCGTTTTAAGTTTTAGTTTTGCGTTTTACGCTTTAAGCTTTACGCTGGCTTCTCTATTGCTTCTCTATCTTAAGAGCCCCGCGATCCTGTCCCCAAAGAACCTTAAGATGTCGTTATAGGTAACTACCACTGCCAGGGTAATAATCAATAAAAATCCCGCCTGCGAAATTACGCGTTCGGTTTTAAGGCTGAGCTGCTTACCCCGGAACTTCTCGATCAGTAGAAGAAGGATGTGCCCCCCGTCAAGTATCGGCAACGGCAGAAGATTAAAAATCGCCAGGCTGATGCTTAAAATACCGACCAGATTCAATACCGGGAAAACCCCTTCCTGCGCCGCCCTGGCGGTGATGTAAAAGATACCGATCGGGCCGGTGACCGTTTCGCGCACGGAAAGGCTTCCGGTAATCATCCTCCAGAGCGCTTTATAGGTGATCGTGGTCAGGGCCCAGGTTTTCTTCAGGCCCATATACATTGATT
>JAQUQA010000101.1 GCA_028716305.1 Candidatus Omnitrophota bacterium
GCCGTTATCTGCGCCTGGCTTACCCGCTTCTCCGGCCAAACCGATAAATCCTACTAAAAGTGGCAAGTGCCATTGTTTGGTGAATTCGTAAATCTCAAATGTCAACTTTTGTATGTCCATTTTTCCCCTCCCGTGATTGAAGTATAACATATATTCTACCAATGTCAAGATAATATCATAGTAATTGGTAGATTAAATGTATCTCTTCTTAACTCATTGCTTAATAATCATTTAGAATGGATAGAATATGGATTTTTAGTTGCTATTCAACCAGTATATGTAAAATTTAATTATGTTGGTAGAAATTTTGCTTGACAAACTTTTGTTTCTACGATAGAATTTTGATGGAGAGGTTAAGATGAAATTACACGAAAAAATAAGGCAGATCCGCAAGGAAAAGGGCCTTTCCCTGATTGAGCTAGAAAAAAGGCTGGTCAATATTTTCGGCAAAAAAGCCCTGCGCTATAATTCGCTTTACCGAATCGAAAAGGGCTTGAGAGAAGCGCGGGTCTCCTCCCTTTCGCAATTCTGTATCGGATTGGGCATTTCTTTAAAGGAGCTTATCGAAGGCACCGAAGAAGAGGAATTTCCCCTGGTTGACTTTATTAAGAAAAGCAGCCGGGTTTCTCAATACGTTTATTCGGAAAAAGCCTACGCGCAGTTATTGACCAAAGAAAAGCAGCCGTTTCTGGCGCAGAGGCTGGTCCTGGAACCGGAAGGAAAAACAAAGATCGAACAGGACCCTTTGGAAATCGGTAAATTTGAAAAGTGGGTTTACGGCTTAAAGGGCAAGGTCACCTGCGTAGTCGGGCAAAATAGATACGTCTTGGGAAAGGATGATTCACTCTGCTTTGAAAGCAATATCCCTCATTACTTCGAAAATAATACCGCTCAAAAAGCCTCCTGTATCATTATACAAAACCCCAAACATATGTAGCGCAGGGACGGTTCTGAGGTCAGCCTAGAACCGTCCCCCCTCCAAGGGGTTGAGGGACATCCCCACTTCTAAATTCCCGTATTCAAGAGATCATAAGGCACGGAGGACAGCCGGATATTCAACTGGCTAGAGCCTTCCTGTGAATAGCTGCCTGTGTAACGAAAAGAGTTACTGCTCAACTGTTCTTTTTTACAGGTGGTCCCATCCAGGGTTTTATAAGAGAACTGCTTATTTTTGATATACAAAGCCAATATCCCCGGATTGATCTGGGCTATATGGTAAGATTCAGCCAGGGGAGCTTCTGAGACCTTGATCTGAAGATCCCCTAAGGAAGAGCCGTTACCCTGCAGAAACCACTTACCGTATCCTTCCAGGTCAGCCGTGATATTTATTACCGCCGCCTGCATAGAGGCAAAGCTGGACCACCTGGAATTAACCGGATAGGGACTGCCGCGAAAGCTATCCGTCTTATCGGCGGTTATATCCGCCCTCCAATGAATAGTCTTATCCACCAGGCTAAAGGACATCTGGGCGTTAAGGGCATACTCTCCGAACATATCAGCCGAGATACATTCATGCTGGGCCTGCGCCTGCCAGCCCGGTGCAACGCTAAAGACCTTCGAATCAACCATTAAGCTCTGTAAACCGTCGTATGTGCCGCTTAATGCCGCGCTAAGGCTGCAATTCAAGGTTTTCATTGCCTCGATAAGATCGAATTGTTCCCTGGGGAATTCGAAGATGATCTCTTTTGTCTCTCCTGCAGACAAATCCAGCTGACGGGTAAGCTGCTTGCCGTTAAACTCTACCTTGATCTCATGCGAGCCTGAAGTAAGCGCAATAGGCTGGTTATGCGACTGGGCGTCACTGGCACCATAACCTAATACGGTCTCCCCTTCATAAATAGGGATAGAATGCTCTGAAATACCCTGAATGCTGGCGATCTCCTTGCCTTCGGGGTTATGGCAATGCACGATAATCTGTGCCTCGCCAACACCGGTTACCTTGACCCACAACTCCTTCTTTTCAGAGGTGATGCGCGCCGGATTCTCCAAAACACAGCTTAGATAGTAGAGCCCCAGGCCGGGGAAAATGATCTCTGTATCGAACTCGGCAACCGGAGAATTGGGGTTATTAGGGATCCAAAGGTCAGACGGCTGAAGCAGGCTCTTTTGTTCGGGCAGGATCAGGCCATCTTCCTGGCGGATAATCTTAATGATTAAATTAGTATCCGCGGGCAGGTATTCTTTATAAACCATACCTTTAATATGGATAGAGTCTGTAGAGATCTCGCTGTTGGTGGGTGGTGAGGTGATGGTGAATTCGGGAGGGGTGTAGTCGAGAAAACGAAGAAGAGGATTATTGCCGGTTACGCAATTATCAAGTTCGTTTCCATGTAAAGCAGATATTGTAGCAGAGCTTTTTAAAGATAAAACTCCAGTGCCTAATTGGCTGTCATTACTTACCGTTCCATCGCCAAGATTATAAAATAACCAATGTTTACCGATAATAACAAAATGATCAATCAAACAAGCGTAGCCAAAATTAAGTTTATCGATAAAGCCGCTTCCGGTTATCTCAGGATCCATATCCCAGACTGCATCGCCATCGATATCGACTTGTAAATTTTCTTCCAGGGTCCGATCTAAATCTTCTATCATTGCTACAGACATTAAGCCCATTCCATAAATATAAGACGCCATGCCCAAGAGGCGACTACGATGAAGAATAACTGCCGCAGTCGCATCTAAGGCTCCACGATTAGGTGTCCCAATCATGATTAGTTTACTGATCTTTTGATAGGCAAAAGTATAGTCTTTAAGATATTTCCTGGCGGCTAAGCCGCTCATGGAATGACCAACTAAAATAATCTTTTGCTCGGAATCATCCGCGTACTTATAGTATTGTCTTAACTTTATAACAGCCCCATCTAATTTATCTGCCCATCCAGGATCGCCCGGTACACGCAGGCCTGCAGTAACATAACAATCTCCTGCCTTATATGTATCAATTGAACTATTTCTGTCCTCAGTAGATGAACCAAAATCAATAAGCTCAAGATAAGGGTATCGCGTTTTAGGTAGAACTGAGGGGTCTGAATGATACCCCGTATAGTATTTAACATAATATTGGCTTAGGCTTGTATCAACGTTTACCCATCCTTGCGGAGTCCCTGAGCCAAATCCATGAAGAAATAAAACTGGATTTGGACGATACGAACGGGGATCTTTCCAGCCTTCTGTTACAATTCCTGCAAAAAGATACGAATAAAGGCTCAGAAAAACTAAAATAAATAGAATAATCAGTTTTACTTTTCTCATTTACTATTTCTTCTAACTTTACTAATTATTTTTGCTAAAAGATCATTTGCTATAAGCAACATTGGTATTGACCAGAATAGTTGAGTTGGAATTCTTCCTTTAAATATTAGATCGCTGGAATAATCAAGGTCACGACTCGTGCCATATAACAGAAATGAGCCGGAGAGAAATGAATTTAAATGGCTGGCTAAGATGAAATTTACTATTGGGATAGAATAAAAAAGGACTACTAATGTAGAAATAAAAATATGGTAAGGCCTGGTTAATTTAGACCGAAAAAGATAAACTAGGCCAATTACGGCCAAAATCGTCTTAAGCCAATATATTAAGCCGAAATCTGGCTGCCAAACAGCTGAACCAGCCGTATACTTCCTCTCCCCCGTCACCACGCATATCGTATTCAAAACAAATGTTACGCAAGCTAAAACTTCCGCGATAACAAAATCCCTGGCTTGGTTTTTTTCTTCCATCTTCTCCTCTTTTAATTAATAGCTCTCAAAGCAGGACCGTTTCCTTATATCATGTTGTTTTATATTGGTTTCCAATGGAACTGTCCCCCGTCTTATTCGTTATTATCAATTAACCTTTAAATCTATCTATCTCAATAAAATCGTATATTTTTTCAGGCGATTGGCTATAAAAACCGTAACTGCTCCAGGGATAGTCTTCTGGTTTAGCTACAATGCGCGCTCTTACCGGATTGTTATGGATATAATTAAGGCACTCCAATATATAGTTGTTGTCATCAATGACATTACTCTTGAACCTCCCCTGCCAGACATAGCCTGAGTAGGCGTATTTCTTACGGAATTTTACGCTGTAGGAAAGTGTTACTGCCTGCATAATTTTCGAGATATTTATCAAAGGGGCGGCCTCTATAATAAGGTGCGCGTGATTATCCATCAAGACAAAGCCATATAACTTAAAGCCAAAACGCGACTTAAAAACGGATAGCGAATCAAGAAAAGCTCTTTTGTTTTCGTCTGTCAGCAAAACTGCTTGCTTGTTGTTGCCTCTAATGCAAACATGATATACGGCCCTTTGAAAATAGATCCTGGTTTGCCTTGTCATATTCCCCCCCCCTATTATAGTAGACGATACAAAGGGGGTATTTCTAACAGGTTTTTTTCAAAGAACAGGGACAGTTCCTATGTAAAGTATTAGAAAATCAAGGGTTATAAGGAAACGGTCCTTGATTTTCTTGATTTTTTAATTCTTTCTTGTCTTTTTTCTGATAAATCTCACTAAAAGATCAATCATTATAATAAACATCGGTATTGACCAGGTAGCTTGAGTAGGAATTCTGGCATTAAAAGACCTCATACTAGCATAGTTAACGTCAAAATTTATTCCCCGCAACATAATATTACCGGAAAAAATTAGACTTGGGTAAAAGGTTAAGATAAAATTAATGACTGGCAAGGAAAATAAAAGTAGAACTATGGTAAAAAATTTAATAAGTAACGAAGCCGGATATTTACGCGAGCGGAAAAAATAGACAATTCCAATTACTGCTAAAATCGTCTTAAGCCAATATATTAAACCAAAATCTGGCTCCCAAACAGACGAACCAGCCGTATACTTCCTCTCCCCCGTCACCACGCATATCGTATTCAAAACAAATGTTACGCAAGCTAAAACTTCCGCGATAACAAAATCCCTGGCTCTACTATTCTCCTCCATAATCGCCTTCCCAATTAATATTGCTGATCCGGATTAAAATCAGAGTCGCTTAAACCTGTGTTTAGCTGAATATTCTCATAAACCGCGGTATCTACCAAATTCCCCGATGTGAG
>JAQUQA010000102.1:0-1193 GCA_028716305.1 Candidatus Omnitrophota bacterium
TCCGCGATTTCAGTTAAATTATGCGTCGCGCAGGATTGCGCCTTGACATGCGCGATCCCATCACCCTGCACCTGGAAAACTTCCGGACATGATTGTTCGCATAAACCGCAGCCTACACAAGTAGAATTATCAACCGTAACTTTTGCCATCGCCTTAAACTCCTTATCTTTTACCTTTCCAATAGGTTCTCGAACATTTCTTCGTGCGTGACCTCTTCCGACAAGATATGCGTTACCAGTTGATAGGTAACGTGGTCTTTACCTAAGGTTTTTTTCGCAAGCTTGGTGTAAACCTCGATTGCCGAAGCCTCAGCCTCGGTAACAATACGAATGATCCGGTTGATATCAGCGGTGTTCTTAGGAGGCACTGTATAAGGGACATTCGCGTTCTTTTCCAGATCCATAGGATTGGCTATCGGCAGCCCGCCAAGCTTAGTGATCAAATCCGCCAACTCAGTCGCATGCTCAAGTTCGTCTTTGGCGATTTTATTTAAAAACTCGCTCATATCTTCATATGCCTTACCGGAAACTACCTGCGCCATATACCAATAAAGATAAAAAGCCAACCATTCATCGGCATATGCCTTATTCAGGTCATGCACCAACTCTTTTAAGCTTAAATCCACTATCGCCCTTGCCTGTTTTCCCATGCCTTTCCCCCTTTTTTTAAGGTTCCGCTTAACTATATTAAGCCTGCTTAGGCCGCAATCCGTATTTTTCGATATTGCGGTCCGCGATCTCCTGGATTTTTTTGATCTCTTCGGGGTTCTTAAGCAGGTGCTTGAATCTACCCTGGATCTTCAGGTATTCTTCCACGGCCTTTGGCTGGATCTGGCGCACTGCCGCCAGCTTACCGTTCTCGTATTCGATCAAAGGATAAAGCCCGGTTTCCACGGCCAGTTTTGCCACCTCATAGGTAAGCCCGGAGGCGTGCCGCCAGCCTAACGGACAGGGCACATGTATCTGCAGGTATTTGGGCCCCTTGATACTTAGGGCCTTCTTCACTTTCCTCTGCACGTCCTGCGGATAACCTACCGAAGAAGTAGCGACATAAGGTATCCCGTGGGCCATGGTAATTTCCGGCATCGGTTTTTTCGGCCGGAGATTCCCCGATGATTGCGCCCCGGCGGGGCTGGTGGTGGTATTCGTGTCAAAAGGCGTCAATCCGCTTCTTTGCACGCCGGTATTCATATA
>JAQUQA010000102.1:1293-3692 GCA_028716305.1 Candidatus Omnitrophota bacterium
TTCTTTAAAGATTCGGTAACTGCCGCGACCGGGAAAGGCCTGAAACAGCTGACCTTTAACATTCCGACCTTCTTGCCTTTTGCCCGTAACTCATCCACGACATCCTTGACCGTACCGCAGACCGAGCCCATTGTCACGATAACCCGCTCTGCATCCTTGGTAAAATATTCTTCAACCAGGCCGTTATAATCACGGCCAAAAACCTTTTTAAACTCCGACATTACCTTAGGGATCAACTCCAGTGCCTCTTCCTGGGTCTTCTGGATCGCGTAACGGGTCTCCATATAGCCATCGGGATCCACCAGCGGCCCCATAGTTATCGGATTGTCTACGTCAAGTTTATAAAGCGCCTTATACGTGGGCAGGAATTTATCGACCTGCTCCTGCGTAGGCATATCCACTGTCTCTATGCCGTGGGTAAGGATAAAACCGTCCATACAGACCATTACCGGCAACATCATGGATTTATCTTCGGAAATCCGGTAGCCGACCAGATGCAGATCGACCGCCTCCTGGATATCCTCGGCGTAAAGCTGGATCCAGCCCGCGTCACGCAAGGAGACCGAATCCTGCTGGTCGTTCCAGATATTGATCGGGGCGGAGATCGCCCGGTTGGCACAGGTCATCACCAGGGGCAGACGCATCCCGGCAATATTGAAAACTACCTCGGCCATAAGGAATAAACCCTGGGAGCTGGTAGCGGTATAAGAACGCACTCCCGCCGCCACGCCTCCTAAAACTACCGATGCCGCGGAATGCTCTGATTCCACATTGACAAACTGTGCTTGCAGCTTACCGTCTGAAACCATCTGCGCCAGGTCTTCGACGATATGCGTCTGAGGGGTAATCGGATAAGCCGAAATCAGCCCCGGCTTGCACAACCTGACTATTTCTGCTACGGCATGAGAACCTTCAAGAAACTCTTTCATTTTTATTTCCCTGTCTTGTTTGAACCTTCCGGAGAAGATTCTTCTTTAACCATAATAATGTCTTTTTTGGGGCAGATCACAGCGCAATTGCCGCAACCCTTGCAATAATTAAGATCGCAGTTAAAGGTGTTCTTCTGGTCGCCGGTAATACACGCCTCGGGGCAGACCATAACGCACATCTTACAGGCAATGCACTCCTTCTGCAGGAACTTAGGTCTTTCTTCGACTCTCCAGGAACCGGTCTTGTTTTTCTTGCTGGTTCCGGATTTTACAATCAGCGGTCCGAACATTTTTTAGCCTTTCATCATTTTTTTGACAAACTCAAAGCCTTCTTTTGCCGCGGCAATATTGGCCTCCTGGGCCTTGCCGGAAAACCTTTCCTTGATCGCCTTAAACAGGGCCTCCAGGTCAAGTTCAGCGGTAGCAGCGCAAAAACCCCCTAATAAAGCGGTGTTCCCCAGCGGCCTGCCGATCGTCTTCATAGCGATATCATTGGCCGGAAGCACGTAGGCCTTTTGCTGGGCGCTCAGTTTCGGCAAGGCAACACCCTCCCTGTCGTTTATGATCGCGACCCCCTTATCCTGTAAGCCGGAAAAACAGTTGTATCCGCGCATCAGCGTAGCATCCACGATCACCAGGTAATCCGGCTCATAGATCTGGCTTCTTAACCTAACCGGCTTAGTATCCACCCGCACAAAGGCATTCATTGGCGCGCCCATCCTGGCTGCACCAAAATGCGGAAAGGCATAGGGATACATTCCTTTTAAAAAATAGGCATTACCGAGTAAGGCAGCGGTGGTAATTGCCCCCTGCCCGGCACGGGCATGAATACGGATCTCTTTCATTGATTATTCGCTCCTGATTTAGGTGCTGGTTTGAGAAAAACAGTATATATAATAAGGTATTTTTTGATTTTGTCAAATAAATTATTTAAACGTGTTTCTGGCCAGGCTGGAGAGTTCACGTAAACAGGAAAAGATCTTCTCCGCCTCTCCTACCCCCAAGGTACCCAGGCCGCAGCTGGGGCTCAAGAGCATATTCTCGCAAAGCAGCTGCCGGCTGACCTTTTTTTTCTCCAGGGCCGAAAAGGCGCTTTTTATCCGCTCCAATAACGACCCAGCGCTAATCACCGTGTCCTGCTCCTGCGTCGGCACGATCCCCCAGCAGACCATTCCCCCTCTTTCCAGGAATTTTTGCAGGCTTTCGGCATAAAGCAGGAATTTATCCGTGAAACCAAAGGCGTCAAAGTTGACGATATCGATACTTTCCTCTTCCAGAAACAATGACCAGTCGGTATTTCCGCAGCAATGCACCCCGATCAGGCAGCCTGATGACTTGATCTCCCGCGTAAACTCACCCAGCGTGCCGGTAACGTCTTGGCGGGTAACCGGGGTATAAGCGGAACCAAAGCTTCCCAGGTACGGTTCATCGATAAATAAGATTACCCGGTCCTTGAACTGCCTTAAGAGA
>JAQUQA010000102.1:3792-5034 GCA_028716305.1 Candidatus Omnitrophota bacterium
TCTCCGGTCAATCCGATCTCCACGATCTCTATCATCTTTACCTTAAAAACTGCCACCTTTTCGGAAAACCCTACTTCAAAACTGGTATGCTTCTTGCCCCTGTCCAGCCCCTCGATTATCCTTTTGGTGGAAAGGCTGATCTCCTTGGCCTGAAATTCCGAAAGCAGGCCTTCATAATCCTTGCCCTTTTCGATTATCTCTACCGTGCCGTTAATCTGATACCCCAGAAGATTATCAAGGTCCATCAAAGACATGCTGACCTGGGGGTTGATTTTAAGGTTCTTATAGGTGGCGCCGATGACATAATCAACCAGATAAATAAAGTTATTTTCCGATTTTAAGAAAAATTTCGGGGCGACGTTTGGCCGGCCGTGGAAATTGCAGGTGGCGATACTGATGAATTCCCTGCCGGAAATTAGCTCCTGGATTCTTTTGGTGATTTCCATCAAAGGAGAGGTTATTTTTTTCCCTTTATCACGCTGTCACGCAAAACATTGCTGAAGGCCGAATCGAAATCATAGACTTCCTTGAAATCCGCCAATGAGTCATTCTCGGTCTTGGAAAGGATCTTTTTACCGATCATATTAAAAACAATGTTGCCGAAATCCTCGGTGCCGCTGATCCCCCAGTGGTTAAGCACGGTCCTGGCCATCGGGCCATATTGCTCAATGGCATAATCCCTGATCCCGTAGAGAAGCTCTTTGCCGTTTAAATGGGATTGTTTCTTCAGTTTCTCCTGAGTAAAATGCAGCGCCTGCATGACAAACTCATAGCTGTCAGGCTTATAGCGGCTGTCTTCGCGGAAAATTTCTTCCACCACGTTGTAAAAATTCTTTTTCTCTTCCATCTTTGGCCTAAAAAGCAAAATTAACTGCTTGATAAACCGCCTGTTGTTATAATCCCGGCGGCAGATTCAATCCGGATACCTCTTTCATTTTCTGAGCGGCAATCTCATGCGAACGTTTAATGCCCTTATTATACGCATCTTTTATGGCTTTCTCAAGTTTTGTTTTCGTTTCCTGAGGCACGGCAGGATCATTAATAAAAACTTCTTTGGCCTCCTGGGAGCCGTTCATCACGATCCTTAATGCCTGGTCCGCGCTGCTCACCTCAAAGGTGGTGCTGTCCAGCTGGCGCTTTACCTCCTGCATTTTCTTCTGCATTTCCATCAGTTGCTTCATTTTATCGAACATTTTGTCTCCTGTTTTTAAGGACCAAGGACCACGGACCAAGGACCAAGTA
>JAQUQA010000103.1 GCA_028716305.1 Candidatus Omnitrophota bacterium
ATCCGGAAGTAGAAATGGTGATCCTGCGCGCCCCGACATTCATCCCCTGGCTGAAATTAATGATCCGTATCGCCTTGAGTAGATGCTCATAATTATCCAACGGTTCCCCGGTCCCCATGAAGACCAGATGCGTCAGCTTTCTCCCCGCGGATGATTTCGCTAAAAACAGGGCCTGCTCGATAATCTCGGCTACCCCCAGGTTCCTTTTAAACCCGGCCATGCCGCTGGCACAAAAAACACAGGCGTATTTACACCCGGCCTGGGAAGAGATACAACCGGTTACTCTTTTTTCCGTGGGGATACTCACCGCTTCAATCAAATTTCCGTCCTTAAGCCGGAAAAGGAATTTTTCCGTGCCATCGACGGACTTCAGGGCCCTGGAGACCTCCAGGGATTTTAAAGAAAACGACCTTTCCAGCCGCTCTCTTAACGCGGCCGGTAAATCGCTCATTTCGGAAAAACCTTCGGCTTTTTTTTGATAGATCCAGGCAAAGACCTGTTTGGCCCGAAAAAGAGGTTCCCCCCAACTGGTGAGACACTGCTCTAATTCTTGCAAATTCAGGTCCTTGATCTGGAGCATTTGGATGGTGGAAGTTAAGGAGCAGTGGTTTTTTTCAGCCGCTCTTTATCGATCTTTCCCACACGGTTCTTGGGCAGCTCTTTGAGGAATTCAAAATAGTGGGGAATCTTAAAATGCGCGATGTGCTGACGCAGGAAATAGCGCAGATCATCTTCGCTTAAAGAATCGTTTTCTTCCTTAAGGACAATAAAGGCCTTGGGGACTTCTCCTCTTAACTTATCCGGGACCCCTACCACCCCCACTTCTTTTACCTTGGGATGCCGGTGGATAACCTCCTCTACTTCGGGGCAAAAAACTATTTCTCCGCCGACCTTGATCATCTCTTTGATCCTGCCGACGATATAATACCTGCCAGCGGGGTCGCGGCGGCTGACATCACCGGTTTTAAACCAGCCGTCGGAAGTCAGGACCTGCGCGGTAAGTTCCCGCTCCTTATAGTAACCTGCCATAATCGCTTTTCCCCGTAATAAAAGCTCCCCCTCTCTCTCGTTGGGTAAGGTATTACCCTGGTCATCAACGATCTTTGCCTCCAGCCAGGGAGGGAACTTTCCGGTATGGGGTATCTCTTTGGTCTTGGTCCCGGTCGGCAGGAAGGCATTGGGTGCGGCGGTCTCGGTCAGGCCCCAGCCGTTTAACAGGTAGGCATTTGGGCAGACCTTGTGAAATCTTTCCAGTAAAAGAGGAGAGGATGGCGCGCCGAAAACCACCGCATATTTTAAAGAAGAAAGGTCAAACTTGTCGTAATCTTTCAGCGATAAAAGAGCCACGTACATCGCGGGCACGATGCAGAAAATGGTAATTTTGTATTTCTCGATGTTCTTCAGGACCTCTAACGGCTGAAACCTTTCCATTAATACCAGGGTACTGCCGAAAGCCAGCATAAAAAGCATATAATCCAGCCCTCCGACATGGGAAAAAGGCACGCCGGCGCAAAGAAAGCTGTCTTCTTTGAGCGGTTTTAAGAAATACTCCAGCGTCTCTATCGGATTCGACATCTGGGAATAATTCAACAACACCCCCTTGGGGTGGCCGGTTGAACCAGAGGTATAAAAAATGGCGGCCGGATCATTTTCATTTATGGGAGCTGCGGAAAAATCGCTTTTCTGGGCCGCCAGCTCGCTCCAGGAGAGAAAATATTCTTTATCGGCAAACTCGCAACCCTCCCCGAAGAAAACGATATGCCTTAGGGCGGGGCACCGGGACCTGATACTGTCGAAATCCACGCCTTTCTTGGGCTGGGCGATCAGCACCCGGCTTTCGCTATGGTTCAGAAAATTAACAATCTCTTCCTCGGTAAGCATGAAGTCAAGCGGAACACAAATACCGCGCAGGAAGAATATCCCCAGAAAACTATAGATATACTCGGGTGAATTAGGAAGAAAGATCGCCGCTGTATCCGATTTTCCTACACCTAATTTCTTTAACCCGGATGCCGCCTGCAGGCTAAACTCCTTCAATTCGATATAGCTTACCGGGGAATCACGGAAGATGATCGCCGCTTTTTGGCCGTTCTCTTGAGACTGCTTTTCCAGAACCTTTAAGAAATCCATCTTTTACTCCTTTGGTAAATTCTAAATCCTAAGCACTAAATCCTAAACAAATCCTAATGTTCTAATGACCAAAGGCTCAAAACAGAAATTATTGCAAGTTAGTGTTTCGGCCATTTGAATTTTGGTCATTTGAGCATTGTTTAGGATTTAGGGTTTAGAATTTAGGATTTTTTTGTCTTCTGACTTCTGTCTAATGGCATCTGACCTAAAACCCGTACCAATAATTCACCAGCGGCTTTCCGTCCTTGCTCTGGTCAGTAATAATATTCTTCAGCCGAGTATGCTCGAGCAGGCCCTCTCTTCCCAGCTCTTTGCCAAATCCGCTCTGCTTGAATCCGCCATAGGGTATCTCCGGATAAAACATCCCATAGGTGTTTATCCAAACGGTGCCGGCGTTGATTTTTTCCGCCATCTTTTGCGCCAGGAGTTGATTAGATGTCCAGATGCTGGCTGCCAGGGCGTATGGCGTGTTGTTAGCCTGCCGTATCGCGTCCTCTTCGTTGGAAAAACTGCCCAGGCAGGCCACCGGGCCAAAAACTTCTTCCTGACAGATCTTCATCTCCGGAGTTACCTCTCCAATCAGGGTCGGTTCAAAAAAGAAGCCGTTCTCCAGCCCGGGGGTATTGGGGATCTTTCCTCCACAGAGTACCTTTGCCCCCTCTTTTACGGCATGCTCGACAAAACCCATCACCTTGTCCCTTTGCACCTGAGAGATCAAAGGCCCAATTTGCGTCTCGAAATCCTCGCCCCTGCCCAGCTTGATCTTTTTTGCCTTGGCCACAAAAATTTCCACAAACTGCTCATAGATCTTATCTTCTACCAGGATGCGCGACATGGCCGTGCACATCTGACCCTGGTTCAGGAAGATCGAACACAGGCAGCAGTTCGTGGCAACATCAAGATCGGCGTCGGCCATTACTATCGAGGCGGACTTTCCACCCAGTTCCATGATCATCTTCTTGGGATACCCCGCGGTAAAACCGACGATCTTTCCGCCAACCTCATTGCTGCCGGTAAAAGAGATCAGGTCAACGCGCGCGTCGGAACAGATCTGCCTGCCGATGTCGTCTCCGTTACCGTTAATGATATTTACCGCTCCCCTGGGCAGGTCTGCGGCATGGATGATCCGCCCTAAGACTAAAGCAGTCAGAGGAGTTAAGCTCGAAGGCTTTAAAATTACGCTGTTCCCGGCGGCTAATGCCGAGGCAAGCTTCCAACAGGCGATCAATAAAGGATAGTTCCAGGGGACGATCAGGGCCGCCACTCCCATTGGTTCGCGCAGCAGGCGGCAGCTGGCCTCGGCCTCCATTTTCGGCGCAGCATCTTTGAGGAAATTCTCAAAATTGTGGGCGATATATTCAAAGGTCCGGGCCGCGGAAGGGATATCCATAAAAGTGGATTCCTTGATCGGCTTGCCGGTGTTACGGGTTTCCAGGTCAGCCAATTCCGCCGCGTTATCGAGTATTCCTTGCGCGATGTTTAAGAGATAGGTCTTGCGTTTTTCTGCCGGCAGGCTTCCCCAGGGGCCGCGGTCAAAAGCAGCGCGTGCCGCAGAAATCGCCGCGTCCACCTCGGAAGCCGAGGCAATGCTTACCTCGGTAATCACTTCCCCGGTCGAGGGGCTGGAAATCTTATTTGTCGCAGTGGTGGTGACAAACTCCCCGTTTATAAACAAAGGGAAAACGCTCATTTGATCTTTACTTCCTTAAAGATGGCAAAAAGCCTGGTAAAGGGGACATACCATTTGGAAAGCTGCCCTAACTGCCCTTCCAGCTTCATCTTCCCCTGGGTAACCGCCACGAAAGAGTCGAGCTTGCCCAGGAAGACCTGCTCCCATACTTCAGCGGGGGCGGAGATCACAAAAGGGGCGCGCGCGTCCTGATCAAGTGAGGTGATTCTGCCTTTTTCAAAATTAAATTTAAACTCCTTGTTGGTGCCGTTAAGTTTGATCGCCAGCTGGACGGTCAGATCCAGTTCCTTTCCCTTCTGGGCGATGAACTCGTCTTTATTGACCAGTTCGACGATGGCCCGGATGTGTTCCGCAGAAAACATCTCATATGCCTGCTGGGCCTGCTGCAAGGTCTCTTTCAGGGCCCTCTCTAAGGGGTCCGGGGTATCTTTGCCAAAGAGCCTGGCAACCGCGGCAACGCGAACCGCCTCCTCCAGGGCCTCAATCAGGTTCAACCCCTCATTAAAATTTTCGCTGACGGTAATTGTCCCGTGGTTCTTCAGGACCACCTGATTATTGCTTTTTAAGGCGCTGACGACCGCCTGCGGATCTGTCACCGTCGGGGTCTCCTGGGGGACAACCGGAACTTCCCCTAAATAAAATTTTGTCTCGAAGGTCAACGCATCCAGTTTGTCTTTAACCGCGAAATACCCGTTAATCAACGGGGGATGGCAATGGATCACTGCCTGGAAAGGGAAATTCTTGTAGATCAAAGAATGCAGCGGCAGCTCCGAACTGGGCTTTTTATCCGCGGAGCATTGTCCGGTGGGTAAATTTACTTTGACGATCTCTTCGGGGGATAAACCACCGAGAAAAGTCCCGCTGGCGGTAATCAGGATATTTTCCGCGTCGAGCCTGGCGCTTAAGTTTCCGGACTTGGCTACGGCCAGGCCGGCCCGGTAGAGCCGCTGGCCCACTCTGATTATTTCTTCTCTTAAAAGCCGCTCTTTATCCATTTAACCCTCCAGATGAATATGCCGGGTGATCAAATGCTTCGGGGTAATATCGAAAGCCGGGTAATAACCTTTGACTCCTTTAGGGGCGATGCGTTTTCCGTTAAATTCCAACAGCTCCTCTTCGGGGCGGATCTCGATTTTGATCTGGCGGCCGCTCTTCGCCCGGGAGCGCGGCGGACACAAGACATAAAAAGGTATCTTAA
>JAQUQA010000104.1 GCA_028716305.1 Candidatus Omnitrophota bacterium
CTTTTAACTTTTCTAATTCTTTTTGTTTTTGAGCAAGCTCGCTATCAAGGCTTTCAAAGGAAGCTTTCAGCCTTTCCAGCTTTTCTTCCGCCCGAACCCCCTCGGTAGTCAATCCCGCGATATACTGGGAAAGCTTGGCCAGCTCCAGCTCTAAAGACTCCTTGTGTGTTTTAAGCGCAGCAATCAGAGAATCATCCTGCCGGCCTTGAGCTTGCAGATCAGTGATCCTTTGCTCAAAACCTTTCATCTGGCCGGACTTTTCCTCAATTTCGGCTTTAAGCTCTGCCTCTTTCTTCGCTAAAGTTCCTTTTTGGCCGGCAAGCGCGCTTACTTCCAGGGATAACTGCTGTGATTGCTGATTTAAACGGCTGATTTCCTGCTCTAACTTAGCCCTTTGCTGATCTAATCCGGAAACTTCTGTTGCCAGGCTCTCTTTTTGCGTTTGAAGTGCGGCAATCTGACTGCTTAATCCTTCCAAGCTTTCCCGGGCAACGCTAAGCTGTTGCTGGGTTTGCGCAATCTGGGCTTGGGCAGAAGAGGTCAGTTCTAATAACTCCGCGCCGGCTGCCTGCTTTCCTTTTGCCAAAGCTTTAAGTTCTTCCTGTAATTGTAAAACTTCTTTTCTTAAAACCTGAAGCCCTTGCTGGCAATCTGCCTGTTCTTTTTCCACTTGCGCGACATTCGCTCTTAAAGCGGACAACCTTTCCTCTCCCTGCCGGATGGATAAAGAAAGTTCGGCCTCCTTTGATCCGGATTCGCTTTGCAGCTTGGCGATTTCTTCAAAAAGCTCGTCTCTCTGCCGGGTAAGGCCGGCAATCTCTGCTTCAGCTTGAGCGCCTTTTTTCCGCCTTTCTTCTTCAAGATTAACAAGCTCCTGCTCTAACTGAGCTATTTGTTGCGCCAAGCCTGCCGCCTTTTCCTCTTGGACGGATGCCGTCTGGATCCTAAGCTGTTCTTGCGCCCTGGACGATCTCTCTTCGATTTCTTTTAAGGCTGATTCTTTAGCTTCGCTTATCCGTATTAAGCCCTCCTGGATCTTTTGCTCTACTTCCTCCAATCGGCTTATGCCTGCCTGCCTTTCTTGAAGAACCTGTTCCTGTTCTTTCTGCTCTTCCTCAAGCGTAAGAAGACAGGCTTTGGATTGCTCTTTCTGCTGATTTAATCCCTCCAGGGAAACTGCCGCTTCAGCAAGTTCTTCTTCCAGCCGCTCTTTTTCACTCTGCGCCCGGGTAATTTCTGCTCTTAAGCCCCTTAACCTCTGCCATCCCCGATAAGCCATTAAACGCAATACTATTATTCCGATACCTATGGCAGCCAAAATAGACAAACCCGTTTTCCAGGCCGGGTCTAAATTCTGCCACCAACTCTTTTGGTGTTCTTCGAAAGAACCTGCTTCCCGCTCCAGTTTAAGCATCCGGTCCTCTAAAGCCTTGAGCTTTTCTTTTAAAGAACCGATCTCCTCCTCATGGATCAGCCTTTTTTCTTCCAGGACCTTTATTCTTGAGCCGGCTTCTCTCTGCTCCTGGGCCAGCCTCTCTATCCTTGCCCGGCCGGCGGCATTTTCCTGGAGCGCCTGGGAGAGCGTTTCCCGGATTTGCCTTAAGCTTTGCTGAATACCGGTGTTTTGTTCCTGTATCTTTTCAAAAAACACTTTAGCCTCTCGCGCTGCCCGGGAAACAACCCGCTGGAATTCTTGTAGTTGTTTTTCTGTTGCGGCTGTAACAGGCGTTTCTTCCAAAGGAATTTTTTCTACCGGCAGTGAAATCTCCGGGACTAATTTCGCTCTGGGTATTGTCGGAGTTAAAGCAGGCAAATCCGGGATTGCTTCCAGCCTGCCGGGGCGGTTGGGCAACTGCACAGGCGGTATCTGCGGCCGGCTATCCAAAGAGAAAGGCGTTTCAATATTACCCGGCCCGGGAAGCGATGGCAGGGTAACTTGCCGGGGCAAAGGACTTAAGTCGGAAGGCTTAAGTTCCGGTACCTTAAGCTCCGGTTCAGGTAAAGATACTATGGCGTTGGAAAAATCAACCCTGCCATGGTTGGCAAAGATGTTTAACTCTTCCCGGTTGGTAATATACGGCGCTGTCCAGGTATCATAGCTGGGTTGCCCCGGCTCGCCATAGGCAACGCGCACCTCGATATTTTTCTCATGCAGCTTTGCTTCGCCATTGGCCAAAATTCTTCCGGGCTTTAGCTCCCCCGTATTTTCATCTTTGACCAGTTCCCTGACATGGTATAAAGAAGAGCCGTTTGCATACTGCTGGCGATAGATCATATAACTTTGCCCGGATACCATATCGCGGGCCTGGATTGCCGCCACTTCCCGCGAGGTATCCACGTTGCAGATTATCCGGCATTGATTTCGGTTGACTATCCGCCACCGGCCGAATAACCCCGGACGCTGGTAAACGGAGCTCACCTGCGGTTGGTTGCACACAGCGGCACGGCGGCGGAAAAATCGGCCGGCCTCTGAAGGCGTAGGAAAAAGAAGCACGGACGTTAAAGTAAGGGTAATCACGATTTTTTTCAGGTTCCGGCGTAATAATTCCAGGGAATTACCGAAGATACTGCTTAGGACATTCAGGAAGGAATCCCTTTTACCGCCTGCCTTTTGCGCGGTATGATCCTTCTGAGGAACCCGGGCTTGCGCAGTAATTTGTTCTAAGGCGCGTCCGGCTGTTTCTTGGTCGCTGCCCGGCAGATTAAGTTTACCCAGCTGCGTTTGTAATTCTTCGGCTGAATAATACCGTGAGGCGCGGGCGATCCAATAGCCGATTAAGTCCTGGCGGGCGCGCGGGTCGGAGATACTGTTGATAATCTGTAACGTGTCGGGGTCGTTTAGGATATCTTCCAAGGGAAGCTTTTTGTCTTTGAGCAGGGAAAAATAAAGCGCTTCTTCTTCCTGGTCGGCTTTCATATTGGGAGTAACCACCAGGTATGAAACACCTTTTTCCTTTAAGATCGCAGTGATACCCTTAGTATGGAAACCGCCGGCAACTAAGACCGCGATCGCCAGGCCCTTTTCCCGCGCCAAACGGTTTAAAGAATTTTCCACCATTGCCCGGTCTCTTTGGCGGGCAAGCTGGTAGAACTTTTCCAAGCCGGCGATCTCTCGGTCGTCCGGCAGATTTTCCAGTGCGGCGCTGTTTAAATAGCGCTTAAAGAGCTTGGCTAACCGCGCGGCCTTAAACTCATCTCTGGTCCGTTTAAAGGTTTCGTAATCATTCGGCGAAAGGCTGATCTGGGACAGTCCCTGGAGGATACCTATAATCTCGCTAAGCCTGTCGATCTCTTTCTCCTGGCGGCTTACCAGAAGCTTTGCCTTAAGCGCCTGGATCAGGTCTTCCAACTCGCTTAGAATCCGGGAATTATCCAGGCTTTCGGAAAACTCCAGGTACCGCATATATTTAAAGAGTTCCGCGTATTTATCGGGATCGATACCTGTTTTTTGACTTGCCTGTTTTAGATAGGAGTAATAGCCGGCCGGATCTTGCCTGCCGGACTTAAAAGCCAGGCTTTTCTTAACCAGCTCCTCCAGCTCTTGCCTGCCCATGGCCGCTGTCAGGTAATCGATAAGGCCTTGCCGCTCTGTTTCTGCTTCTTTAAAATCGATCTTTGTCTCAAGCCCCTTAAGAGAGAATAAACCGTTAAGATTGGGGAATTTACCCTGTTCGATATCATGAATAACCACACAGTTACTCAGGTAAATAAGGTAGTTCTCCAGGGAAAGATCGCCTTTTTTAAAAGCGCCGGTATGCGCCGTAAATTCCTTCAGCCGCGCGGAATAATGCCGGTTTTTGAGATCGGTTAAAAGAGAGTCGAGCGAACTCAAGGAGGTGTTGATCTTTTCGGAAATAGCCTGGTTTTCCCTAAAGGATTCGAGATGGCCGGAATATAGCGCCCCGTCTTCCGCCCCGAATAAAAGCGGCGGATGGTCATCGGTAAGCAGAATGTAATCGCTTCCGGAAATAAACGATTTGCTTAAAAAATACTTGGCGATTTTCTGCCTGACCCGCTTATCTTGGGGGAAAGCGCGAAAGAAGCCGGCATCAAAATCGCCAAAGCCTCCCTCCACGCAAACCAAACCTGCCCTGTACTCATCCTTGAGATACTGAATCAGCCTAGCCTCATTTTCCTGGGCTTCGGCATTGGCATGGGCGTCTTGGATGTGGATAATTAACGTTTCAGGATAGGTTTCGGAAAAATACGACTCCTTGACGAGGCCGAGTTCATGCGGCAGATCGATATGGAAGGGATCAAAAGAGGCCCGGGCAGGGCGCTTAAAAAGCGGCTTAATAACCTCTGCCGCCCCTGCCCAGGATAGATCATAGGCAAAAAAAGAAATAATCAGGGCAATAGAGATTGTCCTGACGAATACGCGTAATTTTTTATGGCTTTGCCGGTCCAACATCCGTCTTCTTCATTTTTACCTTTCCTCTCGCAGAATTTTAGACTTTGTTAAAATTATTAAATATCAGTTAAAACAAAAGCCAGACTGATTGAAGTTATAACATCTTTTTCAGTCCGGCCGTGGCAACCAGTGTTTTAAACGAGCCAAGGGCAGATTAAGTTTTTATCGACTAATCTGCAGGCCCTGGATAACGCGCAATCACCGCAATTTTTTGGCCTTCCCTGCTGGACCAAGAGCGGCCAAAGATTGACCTTAATTTCCCGGATCAGTAAATCTATTTCTCCAGGAGAGAGCTTTTCTTTCTTTAATAAGGATTCGAGTCTATTCATAAATTAAAAAGCGGCCTTAGAGCCTCTGCGAGAGGACAGGCAGATTAATATCTGTTTTGGTAAAATATTATCCCCTGGTGCTTCTCCAAGGCCGTTATCTGCGCCTGGCTTACCCGCTTCTCCGGCCAAACCGATAAATCCTACTAAAAGTGGCAAGTGCCATTGTTTGGTGAATTCGTAAATCTCAAATGTCAACTTTTGTATGTCCATTTTTCCC
>JAQUQA010000105.1 GCA_028716305.1 Candidatus Omnitrophota bacterium
CCCCAGATATGTGCCGTGGGAATATCCATGGCCAAGGCCACTTCATCCATGACCTCTTTGCTTAAGAACCCGAAAAGCTCCTGCGCCTTATGCAGGATGGCGATCAGGTTGGCTTCGGCGCGCGGCTTACCCTTAAACTGCGCCATAAATTCTTTTAATTCATCAACCCTGGTGTCCGAACTGACAACTTCCGGCATCTTACTCCCCCTATCTGAGCGTCATCTCCTGTGAGACGATCCCGCGCGGTTCTTTGGCCTTATAATGGGTATGCAAAAGCTTATGCGGCACCTCTCCTAATGGTTTACCTAAAAATTCTTTGTACAGCCTGCGCACGTCGGGATTATTATGGCTGCGCCTGATGATCTTCTGCCGGTCAAGCCCGTAAAGCGCCTCCGCTCTTTTTTTCAGGCATTCTTCATCCAGCGGGGTGGAATTAGATCCGGCATAAGGCTGGCCGCCTCCGCCGATACATCCTCCGGGACAGCCCATGATCTCCACAAAATGATAACGCCCGGGGTCCTGGCGCACGGTATTAAGCAGGGCATTGGCATTACCTAGGCCATGGGCCACTGCCACCCTGATCTCCGTACCGTTCAGGTCGAGCTTACCTTCTTTGATCCCCTGAAGGCCGCGGATCTGGTTGACCTCGATCTCCATCAGCGGCTCACCGGTATAAATCTCATAAGCAGTCCTGATCGCCGCTTCCATCACCCCTCCGGTAACCCCGAAAATCGTCCCGGCACCGCTGGATAAACCCAGCGGCTTATCAAAATCCTCTCCCTTGATATTGACGAAATCAATCCCTGCGGATTTAAACATCCATGCAATCTCACGGGTAGTCACGACGATATCGACTGCCGGCAGGCCGTTTACCCTTAACTCCGGCCGGGCAGCTTCATACTTTTTGGCCGTGCAGCACATCACCGCGACGCTGAGGATCTTTTTCGGCTCTTTCTTGATCTTATCGGCGAAATAAGTTTTCAATAAAGCCCCCATCATCGACATCGGGGACTTGCAGGTAGAAATGTTCTCGATCAGATCCGGATAAAACTGCTCCATGCACTTCATCCAGGCACTGGAACAGGAAGTGATCATCGGCAGCCTGCCGTTATTCTTTACCCTCTCCAGAAATTCATTGGCCTCTTCCATAATCGTCAGGTCCGCAGAAAGCTGTGTATCGAAAACATAATCGAAACCGAGCTTCCTTAAAGCGGCGACGGTTTCTCTTTCCATCGCCCGTCCGGGCTCCAGACCAAAGGCCTCCCCGATAGCCGCGCGCACGGAAGGAGCGATCTGAGCGACCTTGATATAACCCGGGTCCTGCAGTTTCTCAAAAAGCTCCTGGGTATAATTTTTTTCCACGAAAGATGCCGTGGGGCAGACATTGATACACTGTCCGCAGGTGGTACAGACACTTTCCGAAAAAGGCATATTATACGCCGGCATGACTACGGTCTTAAAGCCGCGGTGGGCGTACCCCAGGGCATTTACCTTTTGCACCTCGGAACAGATGCGCACACACCTGCCGCAGAGGATACATTTATTAGGGTCACGGATCACCGATGCCGAAGAAAGATCCTTTTCATAATTCTTTTTTTCTCCCTCAAAGTGCCTGTGCCTTAAGCCCATGGCATAGGCCAGCCGTTGCAATTCACAAATCCCGTCTCTCTCGCAGGTATGGCAATCATCCGGATGGTTGTCCAGGATCAGTTCCACGATATCGCGGCGGGCGGTGCGCAGCTCTTTGGTATGCGTGCGGATACGCATCCCTTCCGCTACCGGATAGGCGCAGCTGGCCACGTAATTTTTCATCCCCTCCACCTCGACGATACAAACCCGGCAGGCCCCTTCAATGGAAAGCTTGGGGTGATAACAAAGCCGGGGGATATGGTAACCAAGCTTATCCGCCGCCTGCATGATCGTCTGGCCGGACTCTACCTGATAAGGCTTATCATTGATATAAATGGTCACGCTTTTTTTCATCTGCTACCCCTTCTTGATAATTGCATCAAATTTGCAATTGCGGAAACACAGGCCGCATTTTACGCATTTATCCTGGTTGATCTCATGCATTGCCTTGGGGGCCCCGGAGATGGCCTTGACCGGACAGGCCCGCTTACAGACACCGCAGCCGACGCATTTATCGGTAACCTCGTAAACCGCCATTGCCGAGCAGGCTCCGGCCCGGCACTTCTTATCCCTGATATGTTCTTCGTATTCTACGCGGAAATTCTTGATCGTGCTTAAAACCGGATTAGGTGCCGACTGGCCCAAACCGCAAAGCGAAGATTTCTTGATCATGTTTCCCAGCCGTTCCAGTTTTTCAATATCCCCCTCCTGCCCCTTGCCCTCGGTGAGCCGGGTAAGGATCTCCAGCATTCGTTTGGTGCCTTCGCGGCAGGGGGTACATTTCCCGCAGGATTCATTCTGGGTAAACTCCAGAAAAAACTTGGCGATGTTGACCATGCAGGAATCCTCGTCAATCACGATCATCCCGCCTGAACCCATGATCGAACCGGCCTTGGCCAGGGAATCGTAATCTATCGGCGTATCCAGGTACTCCTCGGAAAGGCACCCTCCGGAAGGGCCGCCGGTCTGGATCGCCTTGAATTTTTTGTTATTGGGTATACCGCCTCCGATATCATAAATGATCTCTTTTAAGGTCGTGCCCATAGGGACCTCAACCAGGCCGGTATTATTGATCTTGCCGGCCAGGGCGAAAACTTTTGTCCCCTTGCTTTTCTGGGTGCCGATGGAACTAAACCACTCCGCCCCGTCAATGATGATTACCGGGATATTCGCCCAGGTTTCGACGTTGTTGATCAGGGTGGGCTTGTCAAACAGCCCCTGCACGGAGGGAAACGGCGGCCGCGGCCTGGGCATCCCGCGGTGGCCTTCGATAGAATGGATCAGCGCGGTCTCTTCCCCGCAGACAAATGCCCCCGCCCCCAGGCGGATCTCGATATCAAAAGAAAAACCCGAACCCAGGATATTTTCACCCAGGAAACCCTGCGCTTTGGCGGCAGCGATCCCCTTTTGTAACCTTTTTACCGCTAAGGGGTATTCGGCGCGGATATAGATGATGCCTTTTTTTGCGCCTACGGCATAACCTCCGATGATCATCCCCTCGATAACGGTGTGCGGGTCGCCTTCGATGGTACTGCGGTCCATAAACGCGCCCGGATCCCCTTCGTCGGCATTACAGATGACAAATTTCTCATCGGAATTCTGCTGTGCGGTAAGCTCCCATTTAATGCCGGTGGGGAATCCCGCGCCTCCCCGGCCGCGTAATCCGGATTTTTTTACTTCGCTGACTACCTCCTGGGGTGCCATCCCGCTTAATACCTTGGCCAGCGCCTCATACCCTCTTACCGAAAGATAGTCATCCAGGCTTTCCGGATCGATGATCCCGCAATTACGCAAGGTTATGCGCATTTGCTTGCCGAAGAAATTTACGTCCCCAAAGACACGAAAGAAACGGTTATAGAGATGGTCCTCTTCGATGGCCAGGCGCTTCAGCGGCTTATTTTTCAGGATATGGCTCTGGATTATCTCCGGGATATCGGCTGGGGTAACCTGCCCATAGAGGGTATAAAGGGGGTTGATCACGACCACCGGGCCATTTTTACACATCCCCAGGCATCCGGAGATATTGATCCTTACCCTGTTCGCCAAATTATGTTTTTCTAACTCCTTTTCAACGGCCTCTTTGAGCTCCTTGGATTTCTTCTGCATACAGGAAGGGCCATCGCATAAGGTGATTACGAAATCTCTAGTCATGTTTACTCCTATATATAGCTATATAGCCGATTCGTTTTGCGTATTGCGTAGTGCGTATTGCGTAGTGCGTTACGTTAGCGCATGCTCGCGATAATCTCGTACTTCGTCCTTTCCGCCGTGGGCGAGACCTCGCCGCTACGCGGCGGGCGTCTTTCGCAGATTGAATTACGCGGCATCTAATGCGGAATCAGCCTACTTAATCAACCACTCTTTTACGACCTCGCCCTTCTTCAGATGGCGCTCGACGATCAACTGGGCCATTTCAGGCGTGACTTTACAGTATTTCACCGGGATTTTTCCGTCTTCGACTACTTCCACTGTCGGCTCCAGGTTACACCTTCCGGCGCACCCTTTCTGGGATAAATATACATCAGTCAGGCCGTTCTTCATCGCCTGGCTAAAAACTTCCATTACCTCTTTACTGCCGGCAGCGATCTCGCAGGTAGCCATTCCGACATATACCCTCTTGGTGGAAAGATACCCTTTGCTGTGGATCCGGTTTATCGCTTCAGCTCGCTTCTGCTTAATCAACTCCATAGGAGTGGACACCTTAAGACCTCCTTACTGCTTTAATTTATCCTTACCTAATATATTCACAAAATAGATGACGTTTTCAAGCTCTGATTCCAGGTTGACATTGTTGACGATGCATTCCGGGGGACAACGCAACCTTAAAGGGGCAAAATTAAGCACCCCCTTAATCCCGGCACTGAAAACCAAATCCGCCACCTGCTGGGCCGCGACATCGGGCACGGCGATGATCCCGATCTCAATGCCGTTATCCCGGACAAAATTTTTTAACTCCTCCAGGGGCAATACCGGGATGGCTTCGATGCGCTGGAATTTTTCCGGGTCAATGTCAAATGCCGCGACGATCCTGATACCTTCTTTTTCAAAACCCTTATACTTGATCAGGGCGCTGGCAATGTTTCCTGCGCCAACAATGATTACCTTTTGTACCTGCCCCTTACCCAGTATACTGCTAAGTTTTTCCAACAACTGCTCAATCTGATAACCGCCCTTTTTGTTTCCGGTAATCCCGAAAAGAGAGAAATCCTTACGCACCTGAGAGGCAGTTACTCCAATAGCATCGGCAAGGTTATCTGAAAAAACCTTCACAAAACCCAAAGACTGCAGACGGTAAAGAGCATTCTTGTATCTGGAGAGCCTGATTAT
>JAQUQA010000106.1 GCA_028716305.1 Candidatus Omnitrophota bacterium
TTTACGCTGTAATTTTGCGCTTTGCGCTTTAAACTTTGAGCTGAACCTATGCACCCACAAATCTGCCAAATTGGACCTCTAACGATCTACTCCTACGGCCTGATGATGGCCCTGGCTTTTCTGACCAGTGTTTCTCTGGCGGGAATGCGGGCCAGGAAGGAGGGTATTGACCCGGAGGTGATTTTTAACGTCGCCCTGCAGGCAATGATCTGGGGGGTGGTGGGGGCCCGGGCCTTTTATGTCCTGGAGAATCTTTCCGAATATCTGAGCAACCCCAGAGAGATTATTATGCTGCAGCACGGCGGGCTTTCTTGGTTCGGAGGCTTTATCGCGGGATCGGGTTCCGTTCTTATTTATTTAAAGAAAAAAAAGCTGAAGGTAATTACGATTCTGGACCTGATCGTGCCTTTTTTGGCCCTGGGGCAATCGATCGGCCGGATCGGCTGCCTTTTAAACGGCTGTTGTTACGGCAGGCCATCGGAGCTGGGGATCTATTTTCCGGTGCACGGGGCAGAGCTGATCCCCACACAGCTTTATTCTTCTTTGTTTTTGATCGTGATCTTCGTCATTTTAAGGATCATCCAGGAGAGACCGCATCAGGCCGGAAAAATATTTTTTGCCTATCTTTTGCTTTATTCGTTGAAACGGTTCCTGATCGAATTTTGGCGCGCCGATAATCCCGGGGTTTTGTGGGGTTTGACCTTGTTCCAGGTCTTGAGTATAATCATGTTCTGCGCGGGCCTGTGCGGATTTTTCTTTTTAAGAAAGCGTAAAATATAATGCGGGCAGAGGAACATCTCATAGAAGTCCTCGAAGAGGATACCGGAAAACGGCTCGATATCTTTCTCTCGGATTTCTCCAGGAAGCAAAAGCTGGGCCTCTCGCGCATGTCGCTCCAGAAGTTGATCACTGCGGGCAATATCCTAATCGATGAAGAACCTGTCTTGAAACCCCATCATAAAATAAAAAGCGCCTGCCGGATCAAGATCCGCGTCCCCGCGCAGGACCCCCGGACGCTGTCGGCGGAAGAGATCCCCTTAAAAATAGTTTACGAAGATAAGGACCTGGCGGTGATCGAAAAGCAGTCCGGGCTGGTGGTGCATCCGGCCCCGGGAAACCGCGAGCATACCCTGGTTAACGCGCTTTTATCGCGGTTCAAAGACCTTTCCAGTATTAATCCCGAGCGGCCCGGTATCGTGCACCGCCTGGACAAGGAGACCTCCGGCCTCTTGGTGATCGCGAAAAATAATTCCACGCACCTGGGCCTCGCCGAACAGTTTTCCTGCCATAGTATCAAGCGCAAATATCTGGCACTGGTCAAGGGCAGCGTAAAATTCGACGAGGACGTCATCGAACTGCCGATCGCCAGGCATCCGCAGAAGCGCGAGAACATGCATGTCGGTTACGGCAAAGATTCCCGGTATGCCAAGACCATTTACCGCACCAGGCAGAGGAGCGGGTTGTTTAGTTTTTTGGAGCTGGAACCCTTTACCGGGCGCACCCATCAGCTGCGGGTGCACCTTTCTTTTATCGGCCATCCGATTCTCGGAGATAGTAAGTACGGGAAAAATAATGAATTTCCCCGTTTGGCCCTGCATGCCAGCTATTTGGGGTTTGTGCATCCCGGCACGGGAAAATTTATCGAGTTTTCCTCCGATATGCCGAAGGAATTTAAGGAGTTCTTGGGGAAGAATAAGGGGAAATAATCAACTTGATCCCTGGCATTTACCTAAATGAGTTATTGCGGTAAATGCCGGGGATTAATTTGCAGACGGCCTTGACATCATAGGTGTCAAGGCCTATAACTTACGTCGCGCTTTGCGCGCCGTAAGTTATCTGCTCATTAAAAATATTTCTTGCTTTTTACGTAACTCGTTGCTATATTAATCAGATAAAAGGGTCATTCAGAACTAAAACGGAGGAGGTTATAGATGTCGGAAAGAGCCAAGTCGCCTGTAATTATCCTGGTTGCCTTATTAATTATTTCTTTAGTCGCGGCAGGTGCGGGATTTTTTCTCTTTCAAAAGGAACATTTGAATAACCTGGCTTTGCAGGATGAGCTCGAGGAGATAAAGACCAGGCAGAAGATAACCGAATCTAGGCTGGAAGAGGCCAAGCGCATTCTTACCGCCCTTGACGGCAGGTTAAAAGATACGCGCGGCCAGGTCGACGCCTTAAACAGCGCTCTCGAGGAGGAAAAAGCCGCCAAAGAGGACGCCCTCTCCAAGATCGAGGCATTGCGTAGCGAGCTTGAAGAACAGAAGGGGCTGCGTGGGGAGATCGAAGAGCAGCTGATTTCCGCCCAGAAGGATATGAAGCTCGCCCAGGACCAGCTTAATGATCTTCAGGTGCAGAAAGAGGAATTGGAGCTGAAAGTAGGCGAATTAGAAGTTAAATCCGCTGACCTGGAAACAAAAATGGCGGGCGTGGAATTAGGCAAGATCGTCGTCAGCAAGGACTCGCGTAAAAAAACCAAGCAGGAGATCAAGGAAGAGCGCGCCGCAAAACAGAAGGCGGCTAAACAGCAGGCAGCTAATGCCCGTAAGCCGGCGGTTTCTGCGGCCAAGTCCCTGGAAGGAAAAATCCTGGTCGTGAATAAAGACTATAATTTCGCGGTATTGAATCTTGGTTCGCAGGACGGAGTGGCCGTGGGCGACCTATTCTCTCTCTATCATAATAATAAGTATTCCGGTGACCTTAAGGTCAGCAAGCTTCATGATTCCATGGCCGCGGCCGACTTTATCTCCGAGGATATTAAACTTATCATCAGTGAAGGCGATAAGGTCGAACGCAAGCCCTGATGGAATCTTTTCGTGTAAAATCCTGCCGCTCGATCAACGGTTCGCTTAAACTTTCGGGCGACAAATCCATTGCCCACCGCAGTATCATTCTGGCTTCTCTTTCAGAAGGCAAAACCACCATTAAAAACTTTCCGGCAAATAAGGACTGTTTATACACGGTCTCCATTTTTAAGAACCTCGGAGTTAAAATCAAAAAAAACCCGGATGGTTCGCTTACGGTTTTCGGCAAAGGGTTGAGCGGCCTTAAAAAACCTCATGCTGCGCTTTTCACGGGAGAGTCGGGAACTACTTTCCGTTTGTTGCTCGGAGTATTAGCCGGACAGGATTTTCCGGCGACTTTGACCTGCGGCGGATCGCTTTCCCGCCGGCCGATGCTGCGCGTCACCGCGCCTTTAAGAAAAATGGGCGCCAAAATCAACGCAAAACGCAAAACGCAAAACGCAAAACGCGAAGAATACCCCCCGATTACCATTCATGGTGGTCACTTAAAAGGGATTACCTACCGAATGAGCGTGCCAAGTGCTCAGGTTAAATCGGCGATCCTCCTGGCCGGGCTTTTTGCCAAGGGCCGGACCGTGGTGATCGAACGTTTGGCCTCCCGGGACCATACCGAAAGGATGCTTAGGGCCTTTGGCGCCAGGATCAAGCCCGGTAAAAAGATAATTATCAGTCAGACGCCAAAGCTTGTTTCTCCGCGGCAGATATACATTCCGGCAGACATTTCTTCGGCAAGTTTTTTTATTGTCGCGGCCCTGATCTTGCCCGATTCGCGCGTCGTGGTCAGCAACGTCAGCCTGAATCCTTCGCGCTGCCGGGCGTTGGCGGTCTTAAGGCGGATGGGGGCGGATATCCGGATCACCGCGGCGGTCGGCCATTTTTCCGCGGGTGAACCCCTGGGCGAGGTTGAGGCCAGGAGTAGTTCATTAAAGGCGGCGCGGGTGTCAAAAAAGGAAGTTCCTTTCTTGATAGACGAGCTGCCGATATTGATGGTGGCGGCAAGTTTTGCCAAAGGGCAAAGCGTTTTTCAGGGGGTCCAGGAGTTGCGGGTCAAAGAAACAGACCGCATAAAGTCAATGAGTGAAAACCTGCGCAGGATGGGCGTTACGGTCAAGGTCCGTAAAACCGGCAGGCAAGAGCAGCTTTCGATCCGCGCCAGTGGGCCTTTATCCGGCTGTAAGATAAAAAGTTTCTCCGACCACCGCACTGCCATGAGCATGGCAATAGCCGCGCTGGGGGCAGAGGGCTCAAGCACCATTGATAATACCTCTTGTATCAGTAAGTCTTTTCCCGATTTTTTAAAAATTCTTAAATCAACGGCGAAGTTCCGGGATTAAGCCTTTTTTGGCCGATTTTTGCCTTTTAACCGGGGCCAAAAGAGGTAAATTTTTATTTGACATAGGGTTCAATCTCTGTTAGAATTTCTACACGTCTTTTTTAAAGGAGATCCCATGCCCAAATTCAGCGATATCCTCAAAAAAATCTTAAATTATCTGCAGGATCTGTCCGCCAATGATATGGGTATAGACTTGGGGACAGCTACGACAATAGTTTACGTAAAGGGAGAAGGGATCGTCCTTTGCGAGCCTTCGGTAGTGGCGGTGAGGCGCGGGACTTCGCAGGTCCTGGCGGTAGGGGAAGAGGCCAAAAGGATGCTCGGGCGCACCCCCGGAAACATTATTGCCATCAGGCCGATGCGTGACGGGGTAATTACCGATTTCGAAATTACCGAGGCGATGTTAAGGCATTTTATCCAGAAGGTCAGCAGGCGCCGTTTTCAGATCCGGCCGCGGATTGTCATTGCCATTCCTTCGGGTATTACCGAAGTGGAAAGGCGCGCGGTACGCGAGTCCGCGGAACGCGCCGGGGCCAGGGACGTCGTGTTGATCGAAGAACCGGTAGCCGCGGCAATCGGTGTCGGCCTGCCGATCGATGAGCCGATCGGCAACATGATCATCGATATCGGAGGCGGCACTACGGAGATCGCGGTGATCTCCTTAAAAGGCATAGTATTTTCCAAGTCCATCAGGATCGGCGGAGACGAGATGGATGAGGCGATCATAGAGTATTTGAAGAAGACCTATAATCTGATGGTGGGTGAGCG
>JAQUQA010000107.1 GCA_028716305.1 Candidatus Omnitrophota bacterium
ATCTGGGTAAAAAGCACCATCGGGGCAGGCTCGACTTTCAGTTTTACGTTACCTCAGGCGGGTTAAAATTTAGGAGAACTTATGCCGGTTAAAATATTAGTCGTTGACGATGATCCCGATATCAGGGATATTTTAAAACTTACGCTTTCAGAAGAAAATTACGACGTCATCGAGGCAGGAGATGGCGAAGAGGCCCTTAAGATCATCGGCACTAAACCGCTAGACTTGGTGCTCTTGGATTTTCGTATCCCCAAAGTGGACGGCCGGGAGGTCTGCCGACGGATCAAAAAAGACCTGCTTTTGCGGCACCTGCCGATCATTATGGTTACCGGCAAAGGCGACATCAGCGACAAGGTCGGAGGCATTGACGCGGGAGCCGATGACTATGTCGTCAAACCCTTTGAACCCAAAGAACTCCTGGCGCGTATCCGCATGATCTTGCGGCGCACGGAAAGAGACCTGGAAGCCAACCCCTTGACCCGCCTTCCGGGTAATGTCTCGATCCTAAACGAACTCAGCCGCAGGCTCGACTCAAAGGCCCTCTTTGCCGTTTGTTATATCGACCTGGATAAATTCAAGTCCTATAACGACAAGTACGGCTTTGAGCACGGAGATGAGGTTATCCGCGAACTGGGCCGGGTTCTTATCCGCTCCACGCAACAGCAGGGCAACAATGATGATTTTATCGGGCATATCGGAGGAGACGATTTTGTAATTGTCACCACACCGGACAAAACCGATCTGCTCTGTAAAACGATCATTGATTATTTTGAGAAAGCGATCCCTTCTTTTTATACCCCCCTGGATTACCAAAAAGGGTACATTATCGCCCGTGACCGGCAGAATAAGGAACAAAAGATCCCCCTCCTGTCGATCTCCATCGGGATAGTCACCAACGAGTTCAGGAAGATCGAGCACATCGCCCAGATCGGAGAAATCGGCGCGGAATTGAAGGAATACGCAAAATCCATGGGAAAAAGCAACTACATCAAAGACCAACGTAAGCTGGAAAGATAAAAAAATAAAAACCCGCCTTTTTTTACAGATAAGACGGGTTTTTATTTTTATGCGCGAGGGGGGAGTTGAACCCCCAAGCCTTTCGGCACAAGCCCCTCATGCTTGCGTGTCTGCCATTCCACCACCCGCGCGTCGAGTTTTTATATTTTAATTCCTTATAATCCTTATATCAAGTATTATTATCTTTTCTGCACCCGGCGTTCTTTCATTAGGAAAGTGTAGCCCATGCCGCCGGTATCTTTTATCTTAAGCGGCAGCCGTAATTCATCGCAACTGATCCAAATTTCAAATTTATTAGGGTTGCTTGTAAAATGATACGCCCTGAATTTTCCGGCGGGCACTTCTATTTCTTCGATAGAGACAATCTTTACCGTAAACTCGGCAGGCAGGCTGACTGACATGGTCCAGCCCACATCCAGGCGGGAAAGATTGCGCAAAGAAAATGGCAAAAGCACGGCATTATACACCGGCCCCTTTGCCGTATAGGCGTACTCCTTTACTTTCTTTTGCTTCACAAATTTCTCTATCTTTAAGGAAAAATTATCCTGATTATATGTCTCCACCAGGTATTCTTTATTCGGCCACATCTTGATATAACGCTCTACCCTCAGCGGCAAGGAACTTTTTGGGTCACTAAAGATCTTCTCCGTATCGTCAAAGTTGAAAACCTTGGTCTGAAAAGTCGAGAGGTTAACTTTCTTGCCGTCAAGCTCTGTCGATCCGAGATCCCGGTATTCGGCTTTTCCCACCGGCCGGATGTCGTAGGTAATACTCTCTCCGCTAAAGGCAAGAAGACCACCCGCGCAGAAAGGGAGGAATAAGCATAAAACCAAAAATAGCGACAATCTTATCTTAGGGGACATTTTCTTTTCTCTTTTTTTCCCGGAATTTCCTGTTCATGAACCACAAGGTGCAGAAATACCCTGTGCCCGCGCATAAGAATGCCAGCAGTAAACTGCCCACGAATAACGGGTAATACAAGCGCCCCAGATCGCGGTATGATAACCCTTTAAAAACCACCCAGTTGAATTCCGGGTAACCGCAGTTCAACAATAACCTCCCCATACTGTATCCCGCCCAGGTAATAAAAGGCATGGTTGGCGGCAGAGAAATGTTCGTGCCCACCAGCATGGCTATTTTGTTGGCCCTGCGGAAAACAAGGGCCGCCAGAATCACCAGGATCGTATGTAAGCCATAGAGCGGCATTACTGCGATAAAAATCCCGATGGAAACGCCGAAGGCAATTTCCCGCGGGGTATTGTTGAGTTTTAATAAAGAGAGGACCTGTTGCTTGATCGATTTTTTCATCCTGCCTCTTTTATTATATAAGAGTTCCGGGATAATTGACAGCAAATATCAAAAGTGATTACCCTTCACTTACGCGTCACGGTAATACTCCTTGATTGTATCGAGAAAATCCCGATCGAACTTTAACCTTTCCGCGGGGAGATCTTCCGGAAAGACATCTTCGAACTGATCATCTCCGGCAGATTCGTTTTCAATGAACTTCCCCAAAATATCCCCTTCTTCCAGAAAACGGGAAACCCGGGTAAAAACCTGCCCCGCTCCGTCAAAATAGCTTCTGGGAGAACGATCGATATGCGGCTTCAGGAGAAAAAGATTTTCCTTTGCCCGGGTCAGCGCCACGTAAAAAAGCCTGCGCTCTTCTTCAATGGCCTCTTTATCTTCCAGTGACAAATATGAAGGTAAGTGCCCCTCGGCAACGTAGATCACAAATACCGTATGCCACTCCAACCCTTTGGCCGAATGAATGGTGGATAAGGTCAACACCGAATCATCCCTGTCTTTTACCCCGGATTCGATAATGCTTCTTTCCGGAGGCTCCAGGGCCATGTCGCTAAGGAAGCTCTCCAGGGATTTGTACCTGAATGCGATACGTTCCAGGGAATCCAGGTCATTCAAGCGTTTATTAAAATCGTCGTAGTTTTCCTTGAGCAAGGGCTGGTAATATGCCAAAAACGCATGGATCATCTCCGCTGGCGTTTGTTTTTGCGGATCGGCCTGTTTGAGCAACCGCAACAGTTCCCGTAATCCAAGGATCTTTTCCACCAGCTTGCCGTCTAAATTCAGCCCGCCGTTGCCGGACAACACCTCTTTCACCACGCGCTCCGCGGTTTTCACCCCCACCCCCTTTAAAAGCAATAGCGCCCGATACCAGCTGATCTGGTCAAAATGATTGTGCGCTATCCGCAAAAAAGACATGACGTCCTTTATGTGCGCTGCCTCGACAAATTTTTGACCGCCGTATTTTACAAAAGGGATATTACGGTTGGCCAATTCCACCTCCAGGTCGTTAGAGTGCCATCCGGAACGAAAAAGCACCGCGACCTGGCCCAGCTCAAGGCCCTCCTCGCGCAGTTCCAGGACCTTATCGGCGATGTAAGCGGATTGACTGTTCTCATCCTGGGCGTCGATAAAGACGGGCGGTTTCCCGCCCCGCTTATTCGTGTAAAGATTCTTCTCGAATTTTTCCGCCGCATAATGGATCACCTGGTTGGTCATGTCCAGGATCGGCTGGGTGGAACGGTAATTTTCCTCGAGGGTAATCACCCGCGCGTCTTTAAAGAGTTTCGGAAAATCCATAATATTCTTGAAATTCGCCCCGCGAAAAGAATAGATACTTTGTGAATCATCTCCGACCACCATGATATTCTTATGCTCGCAGGCCAATAAACATACGATCTGGGCCTGCAATTTGTTGGTATCCTGGTATTCGTCGACCATGATATACTTATATTTTCGCGCCAGGGCCATTCGGACATTATCGTGTTTCACCAGGAGGTCTCTCAGGTAAACCAAAAGATCGTCGTAATCCAAAAGCGATTTTGCCTGTTTATATTTCGAATACTCCTGGCTTATTTTCTTAATCTGATCGGCCCACTCCATGAATTGCGGGTATTCCTGGTAAAGCACGTCTTCGATCGGCTGCGACTTGTTGACGCTCATGGAGATCGTTTCGATGAGCGCTCTTTTTCTGGGAAAACGCTTGTCGGTCTTATGCAGACCTAATTGCGTGCGGATAAGATTAACCGCGTCTTCCGCGTCGGCACGATCGATGATGGTGAAACCGCTGGAAATACCAAGGTAACCGCCATATTTACGCAAAATCGAGTTAGCAAAAGAATGGAAAGTGCCCCCGGAGACCTTCTGGCAGCGCTCATCCAAAAGCAGCGATGCCCGCCTGAGCATCTCCTGGGCCGCCTTGCGGGTAAAAGTAAGCAATAATATCTCGTCGGGCTTTATCCCCTGCTCAACCAGATAGGCCACCCGATAAACCAGGGTCCGCGTCTTACCGCTGCCCGCTCCGGCAATTACCAGATAAGCCCCTTGCGTAGAATGTACCGCTTCGCACTGCGCGGGGTTTAAATCTTTTTTATAGTCAATTTTTTTAAGCATCGGTATATTTTAACCTAACGGGGCGGGCCTATTCACAGACGGTCTCACAGTTCCCGTAACAATCGCATTGCGCGGAACAGTTTTTGTTCTTGTTAGAGAAGGTGCCGGTCTGTGGCGGGGGGATGTAATAACCCTCTTTTTCCCTTTGGATTGCCTGCTCTTTGAGTATTTTGCTTTCCTGGGCCTGCTGTAGAAAAACTTTCTCTTCCCGCTCCACCTTGTGCATCATAAAACTATAGTTATCGTCGCTGATCTGGCCACGCTGGTAGGCGCGGTTGAGCTGCTTGCGCTGCCTGTCCCATTGGGAGGCGCAGCCCGAGAGGATAATCAGAGAAAGCACAAAAAACGCCAAAGATCTTTCTTTCCCGAAAACCGTTTTAATCACCATCCTCCCCCGGTAATGAACAAGGCAGATGGCCTAAAAGCCATCTGCCGCGTAAAACTACTACCCGGATTATCCAGATACC
>JAQUQA010000108.1 GCA_028716305.1 Candidatus Omnitrophota bacterium
TGAACCAGCCTTTTAAGGTCGCTGATTTTAAGCCGTTCGATTGGAAGATCGATCAGAAAAATAACATTGCCGAGCTCGCCGGGATGGGCAGCAACATCACCGGGAATATCCGGGGCTGGCAGATGCAATTAGAAAATACAAACCTCGCATACGTGCCCTTTGATACTTTTTATTCCGCTTCAGGAAAGGTCCAGACGAATTTCCTGGGGAATAATCTTACCGCGGATATCTTTGACGCCGGCGTCAGATACGGTTATGGAGCAGATGGAAAATTAACCGGAGAAACCTCTTTGGCCCTGATCGGCAGGGGCGCAGCCTTTGACGCCCTGCCGGGGATGTACAGCTCGCAGGTGGATCCGAATGCACCGCAGCCCTTATCCCAGAAATTCACTTCTTTCTCGCACTACACGCTGGACCTGACAAAAGATATGAGAGTCGGTTCTTTAGGCGGCAATAACCTGGAATGGGTGCTGCCCGGCCAGGATGTCATTGCCAAAGAGTTGGCGCAAAAAGGTGCGATTGTCGCCGGTATCAGCAGTAATAATTTTGGCGTAGGCGCCGAGGCGATCTTTGGTAACAGTATTACCAAGGATTCTCCTTTGCACATGTACGGCATCGATTTTGCTAAAGATAAGATGCTGGATGACAAATCCTTCTGGGGCGCGGGTGTTAGATTCGGCGCTTCGGAAATCACCCCGCTGGCATTTGACAAAAAGACATATTTTAACGAACGCCAGGTGCTGAACAGCTCTCCTTTTGGGGCAGTCAGTCTAGGCCAATTCACCGGCGGCCTTTTGGCCGAGGACCTGGCAGTAGGAAAGATCCCCGGCTGGAGTTATTCCGGGACCCGGGCGCAAGGCTGGCAGTTTGATCAAAGCCTTACTCCGGCCCACCAGGCGTTAAGTATCCAGGGGTTATACGGTACAACCAATATTTTGACCGATGCCTATACGGAAAATTACACTGCCTTATTTGCTAATAAAGGCCAGGAGATACTTTATACCTCGGGAATCGCCGCTAAGGGCGGTTTAAGCAACACAGCAGAAGATTTTGGCGGAAGCTTCTTAACCAGGGAATTAAACCGCGGGGTATACGTTTCCAAGGTTTTGGAGGATGCCAGCCATTTCGCGAATATTAATATTCCGCAGACCCTGGCTACGCCGCAGCAGTTGATGAGCCCGAACAATAATCTTTGGGCATACGATACCATGTTCAGCAATGCCCACCACACTTATACCGGAGAGATCAAGGATTTTGTGGCCCGCGTCGGCATCAATGAACAGGGAAAGGTCTTTGAGGAGTTTATCGCTGCCGCAGCCAAAGACCGCGGCCGCTTAGCCGATTTAACCGCGCCGGTATTTCTCAATGAGCGTGGATTTGCCGATACCCTGGGAGCGGTTTCCCGGTATCAGGGAGTGGATGGATCGAAGGTATTGCTTGATGTTAAGTCCGTCAATGATATTCCGGCCCTGGCACGCCTGCATGAAGTTTCTTTCGAAAGAGGAGGCATGCCTTTTGCCGATGCCTTGAATCCTTTAAAAGGATTTGATGATGTCAGCTTTGACGGCGGCAGGAACTGGCAGAAGGTGAGCGCCTGGATCGATTCCGGGAAATTGTTGTTTAGTAACGATCAATCCATGCCCAGGCTGCCGGTGTATATTGCCACTGCCGCCAATAGCCACGTTGCTTTAGAAAGGGATTTAAGCGGCCCGCAATCAGCAGAGAATCCCGGGTTGACCGCCAAGGATCTGACAGCGTTGGCAGCCAGGCCTTACAATGTCCATGCCGACGGAAATACCGCCAAGGGCCAGCATATCGAACTGTTGTTGAACTCGAATTTTTCCGGAGGCATGCAGCTTGACCAGCGCGCGATGAATTACCATAGCGCGGGAAAATTAAATGACTTCGCCACGATTACCGACGGAGAAAGGACCCCAAGCGTCCTCGGCAGGATGTCGATGATTGACGGTAATCAGGTGGTTTATTTCGATCCTAGCGGCGCAAGCATGATCTCCGGCACCGGAAAATTCCTGGTCTCCAGCACCAATCCCAACGGTTTATATCTTGACCATGTTTATGAGACCAACGGCGCCAGGACGCACGGCGGCATACGCTATGACGATTTAACCTTTGAATATAAATTCAAAGGCGAAGGGGATACTGCCCGGCAGTATGTCTTTGCGCATGATGTTACGCAGCACGGTAATAACTTTGAATATTCCATTCATCATCCGGCAGTCGGGATCATGGATGGTAAGACTACTTACGATAAGCTAAGCGCGCTCAAGACCGGTGAGTTTGCCGGCTCTCTGCATCTGAAGAATGTCGCAGAGATGGCTTTTATCGCGCCCCAGCTGCGCGCCGAATCCGACGTGGCAGAGGCCTACAAGAATAGCGTAGCGCAACGCACTGCCCAGGTTGACGCGGTCAGGGAACAGCTGCGCAAAGAGATGGGTGACGCTGCCTTAACCGCGCTCAAGCCGCAGGAAATAGACGTAAAGATCAAAGAGCGCATCTCTGCCATGGATAATGATCTGGGTCGGATTACCCGTACTACTCTTGCGGCTAATCCCGATGCCAAACTGCCCGAGATCGAAAAAGCTTATGACTCCTGGGCCAGGACACAGACCAATGCCCATCAGGTAGATTTATTAGCCGGCGGCATAGCCAGAAATCAGTGGCTGGTCTCGACCTTACAGACACCCTTCTCAGCCGGATTATCCCAGGACCAGGTCGGATTGATCCTGAACAACCAGGCAGGAGATCGCGCCTTTTATGCCAACGTAGTTGACCCGAGCAATAAACTTACCTCACAGATGAGTGCTTCTGCCGGTTCTTTAGTTTACTTTAACCAGCAGGGGCAGTTGGATTATTTTACCGGAATTAATTACTTGAACAACGTTGACGGCAAAGGACAGTTGATCGTCAATACCTTTGAAGATGCCGCCAACAAACTTCATGTCGGCGGCTACCGCGTGAACGAATTAGCCATGACCCACAGCTTAAGAGATGAAGACCGGCGTGTCCACCTGGATGTCCTAAGAAACGGAACAAAGTTCTTTGATCATAACTATGCCGATACCACAGACGGAATAAAAGTCCACACTACAGCCTTTGGCGGATGGGATGTTGTTAGGGGCCTCTCTAGAGACCCAGCTAAACCCGCAACCCAGGGGGACATCAGATTACTGAACGTAGAGAACTTATCATTAGTGCCGCCCCAGCTGCGCGCCGAATCCGACGTGGCAGAGGCCTACAAGAATAGCGTAGCGCAACGCACTGCCCAGGTTGACGCGGTCAGGGAACAGCTGCGCAAAGAGATGGGTGACGCTGCCTTAACCGCGCTCAAGCCGCAGGAAATAGACGTAAAGATCAAAGAGCGCATCTCTGCCATGGATAATGATCTGGGTCGGATTACCCGTACTACTCTTGCGGCTAATCCCGATGCCAAACTGCCCGAGATCGAAAAAGCTTATGACTCCTGGGCCAGGACACAGACCAATGCCCATCAGGTAGATTTATTAGCCGGCGGCATAGCCAGAAATCAGTGGCTGGTCTCGACCTTACAGACACCCTTCTCAGCCGGATTATCCCAGGACCAGGTCGGATTGATCCTGAACAACCAGGCAGGAGATCGCGCCTTTTATGCCAACGTAGTTGACCCGAGCAATAAACTTACCTCACAGATGAGTGCTTCTGCCGGTTCTTTAGTTTACTTTAACCAGCAGGGGCAGTTGGATTATTTTACCGGAATTAATTACTTGAACAACGTTGACGGCAAAGGACAGTTGATCGTCAATACCTTTGAAGATGCCGCCAACAAACTTCATGTCGGCGGCTACCGCGTGAACGAATTAGCCATGACCCACAGCTTAAGAGATGAAGACCGGCGTGTCCACCTGGATGTCCTAAGAAACGGAACAAAGTTCTTTGATCATAACTATGCCGATACCACAGACGGAATAAAAGTCCACACTACAGCCTTTGGCGGATGGGATGTTGTTAGGGGCCTCTCTAGAGACCCAGCTAAACCCGCAACCCAGGGGGACATCAGATTACTGAACGTAGAGAACTTATCATTAGTGCCGCCCCAGCTTTTAGCCGACGCCGGGGCCCTGGATGCCCACAAAACATTAACTGATCAGGAGCAACAGCAACGTACGGCATTCGAGGAAACCAAGAAAGCAGACACTGCCTACCAGGGCTTGGACGCAACAAAGAAAGACCGTGCCTTCATGGAATGGCAATCCCAGCAGGACTCGGACTTAGGCCGCGTGACTAAAGACGTCTTGACTAAGAATCCCGAAGCCAAGATTGCCGATGTCTCCGCTGCCTTCCAGGATTTTAAGAAGACCCAGGCCAATTACCATGCCGTAGAATTACTGCCTGAAGGCAAAGCCGCCAACCAGTGGTTGATCTCCAGTCTGCAGACGCCGTTCTCAGCCGGATTATCCCAGGACCAGGTAAACCTGCACTTAGTCAACCACGCCGGCGACAAGGCCTTTTATGCCAACGTAGCCGACCGCTATAAACCATATATCAAGACCGCCACCATGTCCGCGGACAACAACTCTAACATCTACTTTGACAGGAGTGGACAGTTAGAGTTCTTCACCCTGACTAATTACTTAAAAGAAGCCACTCCGGGAGAGGGGCAGTTTATTGCGAATTCTTTCCGCGATCAACAGAACAAGCTGAATGCCGGCGGATACTGGGCCAAAGAATTAGCCCTGGCTTACGATTTAAGGCCTGACGGAAAAACCCATTTAGACGTAATATTCGGCAAGTCGAGCATATACGGACGATATGA
>JAQUQA010000109.1 GCA_028716305.1 Candidatus Omnitrophota bacterium
GTGAGAGTAGTTTTTCCGGCATCGATGTGCGCCATGATCCCGATGTTCCTGACCCGGGCAAAGTCGATCTTTGGCACAGGCATGGCAACGGCCTTTTCCTGGCTCGTCCCGGGTTCCTCTGCGGCTGTCGGCGGCTCCTCTTGCGCTTCTTCGGCTATCGGCTGCTCAGCCGCAGGCTCCTCCTCGACAGGAGGCTCAAGGGAAGGCTGCGCCGGAGTTTCCATAACCTGCTCACCGGCGCTTACCTGCAGGGCTGGTTCTTCGGGTACCTCCGGTACATTTTCAGGACTCTCGACGCTTAAAGGTGCCGGTGGCTCCTGCGGAAGACCGGAATCCGCGCCCGATTCAAATACCGCCACCTCCTCAAAATGCGATTCTTCCCTGAGTTGCTTCCTGAACTGGATCAGCTCTTCAACCAGGGCATTCAATTTCTGCTCTTTTCCTTCCAGGTCTTTTTCCAGCCTGGTAAATTCCTCGTTTAGTTTTAGAAATTCCGCTTTCGGCACCCATTCGCTGACCTTTTCTTTTTCCTTATATTCGCCTATGGTTGTCTCCTGATCTTTGATCAGTTTCTGCTGGCGGTCAAACTGGTGCCGGGCCATCTCCGCCTGCTCGGTTTTTTCCTTTATCTCCGAGGTCAGGGATTCCAGCTTAAGGTTTATCTCCCGCATCTGCCGGTTCAGGTCGACGTTCTTGGTAAATTGTTCTTCCAGCTCTTTTTCTTTCTCCAGCAGCTTGGTCTTGAACTCCTTGTTCTCCTCCAGCGTCTTTTTTAACGCGACATCATTATTCTTTGTCCACTCCTCTTTACGGGACAATTCATTCTTCGCCTCTGCCTCTTTGTTTTTGGCGGACTCGGCTTCCTTTTGCAGAACGGCCAGTTGGCTCCTGGCCTTTTCCAATTCAGCCCTCAGGGTAGAGAGCTGAGACTCGACCTTAAAGACCCTCTGCTCTCTCTGGTTTTGCTGCATCCTCTCCTGCCCGTCATATGGGCGGCCGGAGAGAACCGGCCTGGCGCCCTCCTCAGGAGAAAGCATCAGGTAAACTGCGTAACCCACCACCCCTAGGCCAACGATAAAAACCGTGATAAAAGCTATGAGCATCTTCTCTTCCTACTGTCTGTTTAAAAAGGTGTCCCTTACCCCCTGGATGATATCCATGACGCTGGTTTCGAATTTATATTTCGGCTGGGCAAGCGTCCCATCGATCTTGATCACTCCAAAACGGCGCGCCTGTCCGAGAATGGCCGTAGTCACGTCCCTGAATGTACCGCTCAATGGCGCCTGATCGGAGACCTGCACGTCCAGCCTGGCGTCCAAAACACCGTCAAAATCGATCTTTAACTCCCCGAACAGATCGGCGAGGTTGCTTTTCATCTTTAGGTTATTGGTATAAATCGAATTATCCTGGATGGTATAACCGCAGAAGGCTTCGCTGAAAACAATATTATTAAAATCCGAAGTAAAAAGTAAAGAACCCAGCCCCTGAAAAAGGTTTAGCTGCCAAAGTTTACCGTCAGTTATAAAAATCTGCCCGGAGCCGGTCAGCCTGGACGCGGGGCCCTTCCAGAAACCGTTGATCTTGGCCTGCGCGCGCACTACTCCGGAGATATCCTTGTCTTTTGCCGTCGTATCCATCTTTAGCTTTTCGATCTGCACTCCCTGAATATTGGCATCAACCAGGTAAGGAGGGTTTTCTGACAAAAGATTCATCTTGGCGTTCAGGTCAAGCGACCCCCCGTAAAGGGCAAAATGCGCCAATGGAATATCTATAATACCATCTCTCTGGCGATAATCCAAAAGAAAATTTTCCGCATTCATACCATAGAGAGAGATCCGCACAGCACTAAGCCCGGCCTCAACCTGCCAGGCTTTAAAATCGTTGATCGGGCCTTCCAGTTCCAAGTCAAGATGCGCCTTTCCTATGGGGTTGATCTTTTGCAGGCGCTGCCGAAGATCCGGCGAGGCCGCTTTAAGGTCCTGAAGGCTGATATTCGCCTGTGCGGTAATCGCTGCGATTAAGCCTTCGGGGTCATTTAAATCGATTTCCCCTTCCCCTTTAAACTCCGATTCCAGGTAATTGCCCGCACAGGAAGAAATTCTGATTTTGCCATCTTTTACCGCCATGATACCGCGCAGGGAGAGGTCCCTCGAGGAAAGATCGATCTGAATACCGGGAGAGGCAAAATTAGTCAATACCCCGCTGCTCTTATAGGCCAACCCGGAAAAAATAAACGCCAAATCCCGCCATTTCAGCTGATCGAGACTGAACTCTACAGGGCCGTTGATCTCCTGCAGGGCGTATTTACCCCCTTGCGCCTCCGCCTCCGCCGAGATTAAATTCAGCGTCCCGTTTATCACGGGCAGCTCCCCGGACAGCGGACGAGTTTTGATCACGGCCATAAGCAAGCCCTTACCGCGGAGATTAAACGGCAGGTTAAAATCAAAGTTCTCAGCCAGTATCTTTTTTGCCGCGGCCAGGTCCAGATTGGAGACAGCCTCGATGCGCAGGTCGGGATCGTTGAAATTCTCGAGTTTTACCCCCAGGTCACAAGGTATCCCGAAGCAATCGGCGCTCAGGCGTTCGGCAGTCAAAGAATTCGCGTCGAATAATACTTTTCCTTTGATGCGGCTGAGCGTGCCGAGATATTCGATTCCCGATATAGACATCTCCTCAACCTGAACGTTCCCCTGATAACCCCAGAGATCCTGCTGCGGGTCATAGCTGATGACCCCCAGAAGACGAGAATTCGTTTTTCCCGATAAACTGCCTTTATTAAATGAGAGCTGCCTGGCCTCCAGGTCAAGATCGCATTTAAAAAGGTTATTTTCGAAACTGATCTCGACGCCGAGGTCGGCCTGGCCGGAAGGAAAAGCAAACCCGCTGTCGGAATAATACGCGGCGTGTTCATCAGGCGCCAGGCCGGTAATATTGACCTTTCCCCGAAAAGCCTGGGCCATGAAATCATACACACCGGCTCCGCTGATCCTGGCCATAGCCGCCTGGGAAAGGTCTCCCTTGAAATTGAACTCTATCCGCGCCGGCAAAGACAAAAAAACCCCCAGATCAAGGTTAGCGACTTTTTTCAGCTGCGGCGGCGAAACTCCCTCATCCCGGAAATTAACCGTGGAATTTTTGACGCTGATCCTGGAAACGATCAGGTGAAAATCCTCTTTCCGGGGGGTTTCTTTTTCGGCGGTAAACAACTCGGAAAAATTAAAGGTGCGGTCGGCCTTACGCTTAAGATATATCTCTGCCGAATCCAAATGCAGGTTGGGGATGATAATCTGTTTTTTTAAAAACGGCTGGATCAGGATAACACAGGACCCCTGCTTTACCGTCAATAACGGATCTTCGGTTTTTCCGACCCGCAGGTCATTGATCAACAGCCCCTTAAAAATACTGAACTTAAGGGAAGCGATCCTCACCGGCTGCCCGGTCTGCCCCTCGATCCGGCTGATCAGTATCGCCTTGATCTTATCGGGCAGAAAAACCTTATTCAGATATATAATGCCGCAGGTTATAACGATCGCTATGAGCAGGAAACCCAGTAAGATCTTTTTTTTCATTCAACCGGCCCCGGGCTTTAAATGATGAATTTTTTGACCTTTCTTAAGGGTGAGCTTTTAATCTGGCTGATAATTTTACCACTAACCCCTGGTTTGCGCAGTTTGTAATAAAGGTAATTCTTGTACCCTTCTACCCCCGGCTGGTCAAAGGCGTTAATCCCCAAAAGCTCTCCTTCGAAGGCGGTAGCCATTTCAAAGAAGAAGACCAGGCCTCCCCAATAATATGGATCGATCCTGGGGAGCCTGATCGTGCAATTTGCCCTGCCCTCTCTTGCCAGCGCCCACTCGGTTGCCTCCTGTGCCAGCCCGATAAGCCGGGAGTATCTTTGCCCCGCCAGGAAACCCCCGGAGGAAGGAACCACCAGTTCATGGCTGAAATCATTAACCCTGATAAAAGTAACTACCTTATTATTTTCCCCCTCGATATTGTTCTGCTGGATGGAATGCAGGTCATTGGTCCCCCGGCTGGAAATCGGGGTGCGGCCGGTATTGACGATACACAAGGGGTCATTTTCCCAAATTTCATTTTTACCAATGGCCTTGATCTTACGGGCAAATTTCTTTCCCAGGCTCTCCGCCAATAATTGCACGTACCAGTCCGCGGTTGATTTCAAGGTCTCCGCGAACGGCATAAGCACGGCAATATCCTTTCCCTTCCTGCGGTACAAAAGATAATGCAATGCCGCGTACATGTAAGCCGGGTTCCTGTAAATATCGGCCGCGTTGCAGCGCGAGGCCATGTCCGCCGCGCCGCTCAACACCTCTTTGATCCTCACTCCTGCGACCGCCAGATGCAGCAGCCCCATATTCAACTCGGAAAATCTCCCCCCTACCCCCTTTAAAAGCGGCAGGCTGCGGAAACTCAAAGGATCTACGGTATTTTCCAAAGAGACCCTGCGGCGCAGGGCGCCGCTGGAGGGATCCGTAATGGCAATGATCTGCCGCCCGTAATGGCGCCCGACCGATCTTTTCAACCACGCTTCAGCCAGGTCAAAGGCCGCCTTGGTTTCGGTAGTCTCTCCGGACTTGGAGATCACGATGACAAAGGTCTGTTTTGGGTCAAGGTTTTTCAGCAAAATATGCAGGGTATCCGGATCCAGGTTGTTCCCTTCAAAATATATCCGCGGACGCTTTTTCCTTAAATTTTCGAATTCGTTATAATACGCCGGCAATAACGCGTCCTGGGCCGCCTTCAGGCCGAGATAAGAGCCTCCGATACCCAGAAAAA
>JAQUQA010000110.1 GCA_028716305.1 Candidatus Omnitrophota bacterium
GTAATAAAGAGCTGAAAGTTGAATGATCACGAAGGAGGTAAAAATGGAAAAGTTGAAAAAAGGAGAAAAGCTCTCTTGTGTCCCGTGCGGAAGGCAGATTGTGGTTGATTCCTGCGGATTATCAACAGAGACCCTTTGGTGCTGCGGCCGGCCGATGCGGAAAAAGTCAAAAGCCTCCGCTAAGAAAAAATAACAGATACAATAATAAGGAGGAACGACGTAATGAAAGCTGTGGTGAATCCCGATACTTGCATTGGCTGTACTTTATGTACCCAGGTTTGTCCCGAGGTTTTTAGGATGGAAGGGGAAAAAGCGGTTGCTTTTGCGGACCCGGTGCCCGCAGATGCTGTTGAGGCATGTAAAGAAGCGGTAGAGCAGTGTCCGGTTAGCGCGATAACCCTGGAATAAGGGATCAAGTAATGCTTAACGAGTTAAGCGTAAAAATATCCGGAGAGGCCGGGCAGGGGACAAAGACGGTAGGCATGGCCCTCTGTAATATATTCAGGCGCTGCGGATATCATGTTTTTGCCAGCCAGGATTACATGTCCAGGGTCAGGGGAGGCAACAATTTTTTTCAAATCAGAATTGCTGACAGGCCGGTATCTGCGCCGCGGGAATATTCCGAGATTACGGTTGCCCTTGATAGCCAGAGTGTCGGCCTGCACAACAGATACGTCTCCAAAAACGGGATAATGGTCCTGGACCGGAAAAAATTCGGCACAAAAGAAGAAAACGAATCTTATTTCGACGTTCCCATGTATGAGTTGGCGGAAAAATCAGGGAACGTTATTTTTTTGAACTCCGTGGCCTGCGGCGTGGTAGCAGGGATCATTGGGGTAGATTTTTCCCATGTCGAGAACGAACTGAAAAAGATATTCTCCGAAAAGCAGGAGACGGTGATTATCAAAAATATCGAGGCCGCAAGATCGGGCTACGATTTCGCGGCTGCGAATTTTTCGCGGGAAAAACTAAAGCTTGCCCCTCTATCTGGACAGGGGCAAACGCCGTTTCTTTTAAAGGGAAATGACGCAATAGCCATCGGCGCGATCCGGGCGGGATGTAAATTTTATTCCGCTTATCCGATGACGCCTTCGACCTCTATTATGAGCACGATTGCCGCTTACTCCAGGGAGTTTGGAATCGTCGTGGAGCAGGCAGAGGACGAGATCGCGGCGATCAATATGGCCCTGGGTGCGTCCTTTGCCGGCGCGCGCTCGATGACCGGAACTTCCGGGGGCGGTTTCGCCCTGATGGTTGAGGGGGTGAGCCTGGCGGGGATGACCGAGACGCCGGTAGTGATCGTTGAGGCCCAAAGGCCGGCTCCGGCAACCGGATTTCCCACCAGGACCGAACAGGCAGACCTGGATTTTGTGATCCATGCCGGGCACGGCGAATTTGCCAGGGTAGTCTACGCCCCGGGAAGCATTGAGGAGGCTTTTTATCTGACCATAAAGGCCTTTAATATCGCGGAGCGGTTTCAAGTCCCGGTAATGATCCTGACCGACCAGTTTCTGGCGGATTCCTATCGCAATGTCGCGGGTTTTGATCTGGACCGGGAAAAAGTCGCGCGCTACATTATTTCCCGGGAAGAATCAAGAACGATAACCGCTTATAAAAGGTACCAACTGAACGAATCAGGGGTGTCCCCCCGGGCGATCCCCTCGTGGATAGAGGAAGTTATCTACGTAGACAGTGATGAGCATACCGAAGAAGGGCATATTACCGAAGATGCCGGCCTGCGTATGAAGATGGTCGAAAAAAGGCTTTATAAAAAAATGGCGGGTTTGCTTGCTGAAGCCGTAAAGCCCGTAAGCCATGCTGCGGAAAGCGCCGAAATCGTACTGGTCGGTTTCGGTTCGACCTATGGGGTGATTAAAGAAGCAGTTGAGGCCCTGCCGGACAAGATCGGCCTGGTGCATTTTCCCCAGGTCTGGCCATTTCCCGCGGAAGATGCCAAACGGCTTTTAAAAAACGCTAAAAAGGTAATCAATGTCGAGAATAACGCCTCCGGCCAGCTGGGAAAATTACTGATGCGGGAGACCGGTATCCCGGTCAGCGGATCGATCTTGAAGTTTGACGGAAGGCCTTTTGACCTGGATTATCTTCTCCGGAGCTTAGGAGAAATACGGTAAAGATGAATATCGATGATTTTAAAAGCAATGATCAGGTTGCCTGGTGCCCGGGGTGCGGGGATTTCGGTATCCTGACGGCGGTAAAAAAAGCTTTAGCAGGGTTGAATCGAGAACCCAAAGACATCCTCTTTGTTTCCGGGATCGGACAGGCGGCAAAGCTGCCGCATTATGTCAAGAGCAACTGTTTCAACGGATTGCATGGCAGGGCGTTACCCGTGGCGGTTGGGGCCAAGATTGCTAATCCGGCGCTTACGGTAATAGTCACCAGCGGTGACGGGGATTGCTACGGAGAAGGGGGTAATCATCTTATGCACAACATCAGAAGAAACGCCGACATCACGGTAATCGTGCATAATAACCAGATTTACGGCCTGACCAAGGGGCAGGCCTCTCCGACTACCGACGAGGGGCAGCAGACACCGGTGCAGGTGGATGGCGTGGTATTGGAGCCCTTGCGGCCTCTGGAGTTGGCGCTCGCGCTGGGAGCGGGGTTTGTGGCGCGGGGGTTTGCCGGAGAGATGGAACATTTGAGCCGGATTATTATCGAGGCGGTGAATCATAAAGGATTTTCCCTGATCGATGTATTGCAGCCCTGCACCACTTTTAATAAGGTCAATACCTTTGAATGGTACAGGCAGCGCGTTTATAAGCTAAACGATGACAATACCTATGATTTTACCGATAAGTTCTCTGCCTATCAGAAAGCCGCTGAATGGCCCAAACGTATTCCCATAGGGGTAATTTATAAAATCGAAAAGAAGACCTACGAAGAAAAAACAGGAATTTCCGCTAAGCCCGCCTTGATCGAAAGCAATATCCAGGATATAGATATTTCCAGGGTCCTTAAAGATTTCGCTTAAAGCGAATTTATAAAAAAGATTGCTTGAAATTTTTCGCTTTTCAGCTTAATCTTAGAAAGAAGGTTACTTTTAGAAAGGTATCCCGAATGCGCGGCCTGGAAAGAGCGAAACAAATCATAAGAGACTCTAAGACGATACTGATCGCCTGTCATGTGAATCCTGACGGAGATTGCATCGGATCACTGCTTTCTCTGGGGCTGGCACTGAAAAAACTTGGCAAGCGCGTTTATCTGGTCAGCCCCGGAGGTGTCCCCAGGGACTATCGGGCGCTTCCCGGAGCGGGCCTGATCAGGAGGACGGTTGATTGCAGCCCTGACCTGGCGATTGCCGTGGACTGCAATGAAAAATTGATGTTGGGAAAGAGCTACCGGATTTTTCAACGCGCAAAAGCGGTAATGGAAATCGACCACCATCTTTTCAGGAAGCCGTTCGGCGGTTTTCTTCTCATAGATACAGAGGCGGCTGCCGTGGGTGAGATTATTTATTTACTGTTGAAAAGCCTGAAGCTGCGATTAGACGGCGATATCGCGCAGAATATTCTCACCTCCCTGATCGTAGAGACCAATTCTTTCCGTTTGGCCAGTACCCGGGAATCTACCTTTAGGATCTGCGCGAAATTAATGGCCATAGGGGTAGATTTTTCCAGGTTGACCGAGATGATCTACTGGTCAAGCTCAAAGCAGGCGATGCTCCTTTCGGGGATCTGTTTCTCCCGTTGTAGATTTTTGAAACACGACCGATTGGTCTGGTCGATCGTCCGGATCAGGGATTTTCGGGCGGCAGGCGGGCGCGATGAAGACGTTGATGCCGTTGCCGATGACATGCGGGCAATTAAAAGCGTCCAGGTTTCCATTCTTTTCCGGGAAAAGAGCCCAAAGCATCTCAGGGTCAGCCTGAGGTCAAAGGGGCAGATCAACATCGGATCTTTAGCGGAAAAATACTCGGGAGGGGGCCATTTCGATGTAGCCGGATGCGTCATCCCGAATAACCCCGGATCGATTAAGATGTTTTTAAAAGAGGCCGCCAGCCTGATCTGATCATTTTACGGATAAAATCCCATAATCCCTTCTTTGCCGGTACCCACCCCGATTACCGATTAAAGATTTATCAACGAAAAGATAACATGACAATTCCCGTTTATCCCGAATTTAAGGCAATTGAACTGGAAGATTTTTCCGCTTTTGATCAGGCGTTAAAAAAAGCCCCTCCGGTTATTTCGGAATTAACCTTTACCAATATTTTCGCCTGGCGACAGGCCTATAAATTCGAATCTTCTTTGCTCGGCGGTTTCATCGTACTGCGGTCTTTGTCTTCGGGAAGGCAGATTTTCTTTCCTCCGATCGGTGAAGGGGGTGCAAAGGGGGTGATCGAGGAGGTCTTTCGCGGCGAAAAAAGGATCTTCTCGCGCCTTCCGGAATCAACCGGAAGATTATTTGAAAATGATCCGGGTTATAAACTCACCCCCGACCGGGATAACTTCGATTATTTATATTACAGTGAAGAGCTGATCGGCCTGGCGGGAAAAAAGTTTGACGGAAAAAGGAACTTGATAAAAAAATTTAAATCTCTTCAAAAGTATGAGTATGTTGAATTCAGCGCCTCCGATATCGAAGAGTGCCTGGTTTTTGAAGAAGACTGGTGTAAGCTGAAAGATTGTGATGCGGTCCAGGGTTTAGCGAGCGAACGTCTGGCGATAAGGCAGATGCTGGAGAACTTTTCGCGTTTCGAGCTGGTTGCCGGGGGGATCCGGGTTGACGCGAAGATCCGCGCAATTGCCATCGGGCAAG
>JAQUQA010000111.1 GCA_028716305.1 Candidatus Omnitrophota bacterium
CGTAGATTCTTTTTAGTGAGACACGCCATTGAATTCCGAACCTAAAAGGCCCGTCGTATCCGTCTGCTCGTTTGGGGCATATCGCCCCGGGTGTCTCACTCAGCGGAGCGGCGGGCCTTTTTATTTTATGGAGGATTTATGACAAAGCCGATTATCGATTCTGAATTTCACGCGCTGATTCCGCCGTTGTCAGATGATGAGCGAATCCAATTAGAGGCGAATATCAAGGCTGAAGGTTGCCGGGATGCGCTCGTTACCTGGAAGGGGATTCTCGTTGACGGGCATAACCGCTTTGAGATTTGCGAACGACTGAAGATTCCCTATACAACGACGGCTATTGAACTGAAGGACCGGGCGGCGGCAACCGAATGGATTATCCGCAATCAATTCGGACGGCGCAACCTGTCGGCGTATCAGCGGGCCGAACTCGCTTTACGACTTGAACCTATTATCGCGGCTAGGGCAAAAGAGCGAATGATGGCGGGTAAACGCCTAGCCCCTAGCCAGATTTCTGGACAGGGTAAGACGGATAAAAACCTTGCCTCCATCGCGGGGGTATCCCATGACACAATCCATAAGGCCAAGATTATCGCGGCGCGGGCCAACGACGAAACAAAGGCTCGCCTCCGAACTGGGGATACGTCCATTAATGCCGAATATAATAAAATCGCCCAGGACGACAATCTCAAAATTCGCCGGGAGCGTTTCGTTTCGGAAACAAAAGCCGCGCTGTCAGAGCGCCCTGTCATCGTAAATGGAGATTGTCTTGAGATATTAAAAACAATCCCTCCCATTGATTTACTCTTGACCGATCCTCCATATTTTACGGATGGAGATTTTACGGCTCACATATCGGAATGCCTTGCGCGGGTAAAACCGACGGGCCAGGCGTATGTTTTTGCCAGCGCGGACCCGGCCGAAATCGCGGCCTATCTCGGCATGGATACGCATGGCCTAAAGTTGGAACAAATCTTGATCTGGAATTATAACAATACGGGCCAGCGGCAACCGAATAAAAGATACACGTCGAATTATCAGATCATCTTTTACTATCGCGGCCAGGACGCTCCGGCCATTAATAAGCCAAGCGACGGAACGTATCAATACGCCTGCCAAACCGTCAACGCGCCGGATGGCCGGATCGGGGACCGCTTCCACGAGTGGCAAAAGCCGATAGCATTGATTGAACGCCTTATTCGAAATTCATCGAAGCCCGGAGATTTTGTTTTTGATCCGTTTGCCGGGACTGGAACGACAATCCTTGCCGCCGCAAAGTTGGGGCGCAAAACGTCCGGGTGTGAGATAAATAAGGACAACTTGAAAATCTGTATTGATCGGGGATGCGTCTATGAGCCTTGAGGATACTTGGCAATATCAGCATTCTCTAAAAATGCGGCCCGCGTGCGACCGCGTTATATCCCACGTCTTCGGTGTTCCCGCTGACAAGATAGAGAGATTTGGGCAAGACCACCCCCTGTCTATTTTAGATAGGAACTTTGCCATTGACATGAGAATCCAATTATCTAACGGAGCATTTTTGACGGGCCAGGAAAAAGCGTTGACGTTCGGATGCTATAAATTTAGAACCTTCACTATGGAATTTTATCAAAATCGGCACAACCGTGAGCCGGGGGAGTTTTTCCATATTGCAAGTCAATTCTATTTACATGGATATGCCGATCAATCCGGTGAACATTTTGTTGAATGGAAAATAATAAACATCCTTCCGTTCATGGCATGGTTAAAAAACAATCCGCTTGAATGGTTTGCTCGGAGGCTACGCGACGATAAGGAAAGCCGAGCCGCCTTTTTTTATATTCCATATGATGAAATTCCCAAGGAATTTTACTTTGGCGGCTGGCGTAAATCATAAAGAAAGCCCGCCTAGCGGACGTTTTATCCTTATATTTATTGACTTTAATATTTTGCTAATTTTCCGAAATATTGCTTGACAAGCGCACTTGAATAGGAATATGATTGGCTCAGATAAAGGAGCCCGAGCCAATGAAGAAACGAACCAGCCCTAAAAAAGACCCCCGGTTAAAGCAAATTCGCCACTACATCCAAGACGAAAATATGAGGGTCGAAACCGTTGCGTCTCAGATCGGCGTCACGGCAAGGACCGTTTATTACTGGATGGATGGCAAGGGTCGCATCTCACCGTTGGCCTCGCCCCGGGTGGACATGTTCCTGCGTCAGGCCAAGCGTATCGCCCAGGTTGACGCTGCGGAACGGGCGCAGTCCCTAGTAGACGGGCGGTAACGATGACCCTCTACGAAGCCCAGGCCGCGGCCCCGATCCTGGCCAGCGTGTTCGGTGACGCGGAGGTCCGGCAATACGGAAGCGAGCCCTACGACTATTTCGTCCGGGTCTATGTCCGCCTACGAGGTGGACCTCAGCGCCCAGGGGAGACAATCGACGTTCCCACGGCTGACGCTGCGGGCCGACTCATCGCCGAAAGGATCAAGGGCGCATGATTCCCCGCGAGACCGCAACCAAAGAGGCCGGGAAAATGCGTCCGCACGCATTATGCGGGGCGAAAGAGCCTACCCCCGCCCCCCTGGCCTCCTGTCCCGTTTGCGGCAAGCCTAGGCCCAAAAATCGCAATTGGTCAACATACTGTTCCGACAAATGCAGAAAGACGGCATGGCGCATCCGCAAGGGTGAGGAATCAAGCCCGTCGGTTATTGAGCGCCTGAATCGCATCGAATCCAAACTCGACGCGCTACTGGGGACCAAATGATCACCCACTGCCCGGAGTGTGGATTCCTCATGATTGCCGAAGATGGTTGCCGCAACTGCGGCTTTTCATATTCCCAAAAGGAGGCGAATGACCAGAAGGACAAAAGAGTTTCGCGCAAGGTGGAACGGCCGGCCGGAGGTCATACCCAACCCCCGGCCGGTCAATTATCGCTCAACCTGTTCTGAAGGAGGAACACATGAATGGACAAACGAAGCTCGTGGACCGGGGGGCTTGCTGGAAACAAACCGACAGGAACGGTAAGCCCTATCTCTCAGGCCAGATCAAGGAGGACGACGGGACGATCCGCAGGATTCTGATTTTCCAGAATACGAAACGCGATAACCCCAAGTCCCCCGACTACCGGATCAAGGAACAATTCCCCGACACCGAGCCGTTGCCCGATGATTCGACGGACGGAAACTACGGCCCGGACGAAGGCGATATTCCTTTTTGAGAACGACCATGACCGCAAAACAAACCGAAGCATCTGCCGCCCCGGCTACGGGAAACATCTATCAGCGAATCCCGGCCATCATGCGGGATATCGAAGCCATCCCGAAGGACCGGCGCAATCAACAGCAAGGCTACAGCTTTCGCGGGATTGATGATGTTTACAACCTCATTCATCCCGTGATGGCAAAGCACGGCGTTTTCATGTCCTGCGTGATCCTGTCAGACCGGACAGAGGAACGTAAGTCAAACAAGGGCAACGCCCTGATTTACCGCGTCATAAACGCCCGGTATCGGTTCACGGCCGACGACGGCTCGTCGATTGAAACTGACGTGATCGGCGAGGGTATGGACTCCGGGGACAAGTCCGCGAACAAGGCCATGAGCGTCGGCCAGAAGTACGCGCTGCTACAGGTTTTCATGGTTCCGACAGATGATCCGAAAGACCCCGAGAACGAGAACCACGAAGTGGAGCCGAAGGCCGCGCCCGTAACCCCCGCCGCGCCGAACGCAACCCCGGCACATGATGACTTTTTTGACGAACCGGCCGAGCCCGACCCTTGGGCGTATCTGGACGACCTCAAGAAAGCCAAGGATCAACTCAAGAAGCTCACGGGAGCGGATGATGAATATTACAACGTCCTGACCATGTTCAAGGCGGAACATGCCGACAAGATCAACGTTACGGAACGCCCGGCCGCGCTGAAACATTTACGCGAGGCATATGTCCGGGCCAATAGGAAGGCGGCGAAAAAATGAGCGCGGCGACAGCGGCGGCTGAAGTCAAGGCGCGGGCGCGTATTCGCAAGGGCTACTATCTCAAAGACGGAACCCGCGTCCCTTCGGTCACGACCATGTTGGACGTTATCGCCAAGCCCGCGCTGCTGGCTTGGCATAACAGAATGGGGTTAGAGGGAATTGATACGAGTAAATTCGTCAACTCACTGGCCATCATCGGAACGCTCGCTCATGCGATGGCCACGGCGTACCTGCGCGGAGAAAGCCCTGAAGCCGAGTGCGCCGGATATGACAAGGCCACGATTGACCTTGCCGAAAACTGCTTCCTTTCGTTCCTTTCGTGGGCCAAGGACCGGGAGATCGTCCCCGTCCTCATGGAAGTACCGATGGTTTCTGAAACGTTCCGGTACGGCGGCAAATTCGACTTTTACGGAACCATCGACGGGCGCCTGACTGTTGCCGACTTCAAGACCGGTAGCGGTATTTGGCCGGAGCATTTCCATCAGCTCGCCGCATACGGACATCTCCTGGTTGAAAACGGACACGACAAGCCGACGGATTATCTCGTCATCAACATCCCCCGCGCCGCCTCGGAGTCATTTGACACAAAGACGCGGACGGACGTTTCCGATGATTGGGAAATGTTCAAGCTCGCTATGGGGATGTACCGGCTCCAAGCGAAGATTAAGAAGGCTTAGTCATGGGTTCCTTCTGGCCGGGCGTCCGAATGACGGCTTCCCCCGCCGTCATGGGCTGCCTTCCCGGTGGCCCCGCCCGGC
>JAQUQA010000112.1 GCA_028716305.1 Candidatus Omnitrophota bacterium
AGGCGTTGGAAAGGATAACCTCCGCCCCCAGGCCCTCAAGGTCCTGCTGAAAAACCCCCTTGACCGTGGCATGCGTGCCCACAGGCATAAAACAGGGTGTCTGGATCTGCCCGTGCGCGGTAGTCAGGCGGCCCAGTCTCGCTCTGGTATTTTTATCTTGTTTAAGCAGTTCAAACATATTTTTAAAATAAAAGCTTAAAAGGCAAAACTAAAACTTAAAACAATAAATTCCGTATTGCGTACGGCGTATTGCGTATTGCGTAAATTCAAAAAAACCCAAACTTACAACTTATAACTTACAACTAAACTTTACGTTTTTAGTTTAAGTTTTACCTTTTTCGCTTTAATTTTGCGCTTTGCGTTTTGAATTTTGCGCTGTCATATCCATCAGCAACTATAGAATCAGCATCGCATCCCCGTAACTATAGAACCTGTATTTTTTCTCGATTGCTTCCTGGTACGCCTTCTTGATCAGCTTCTCTCCCGCCAGAGCACAAACCAGCATGAATAATGTTGTGCGCGGCAGATGAAAATTCGTCAACAGGCAATCTACTATCCTAAAATCATAACCCGGATAGATAAAGAGGTCTGTGTACCCGCGGAACTTACCTGCGGCAAAACTCTCCAGCGCCCGGCAGGAAGTTGTCCCGGTGGCGATGATCCGCGACTTATGCTCCTTGGCCTTACGGAGCATCCGGCGTGATTCAGCAGGGATAAAGAATTGTTCCGCGTCGATTTTGTGCTCCCGCAGATCTAGGCTCCTTACCGGTTTAAAGGTCCCCGGCCCAACGTGCAAGGTTAAATAAGCGGTTTTTACCCCCTTGGCCCGGATGGTCCGCAGGATCCGCTTGGTAAAATGCAACCCTGCCGTCGGAGCGGCTATCGCGCCTTCCTTCCTGGCGTAAACGGTCTGATAATACAGGTCATCGGACCTTCGGGCGTCCCGCTTGATATACGGAGGAAGCGGCATCACGCCAAGCTTGTAAACTTCGCTCTTTTTTGCCAGGTCAAAACTGATCAAGTTCCTGGCACTAAGCGTGGCCTCTACCTTACCGGAGGCAAAAATTATTTTTTCCCCGACCTTTACCCGCGCCGGCCTGATATAGGCCTGGAAAACCATCCGCGATGCCTCTTTCAGCAAGAGCACCTCGACCTTCCCCCCGCTGGCCCTTCTGCCAACCAGCCGGCTGGGCAGGACCCGGGTATCATTTAAAACTAAAAGGTCATCCTCGCCGAAATAATCAATGATATCCCTAAAAAAACAATGGGTCAGGCTTCCAAGCTTACGGTCTACCACCAGCAGGCGCGCGTCTTCCCTTTTTTTCAAAGGATGCTGGGCGATCAGTTCCTTGGGCAGATTATAGTCAAAATCGGTAAGTCTTAACATCGGTCTGCGGATAATAATAATGCAGTATCTGACTATAGGTATACCCCTGTTTGGCCATAAAATACGCTCCCCACTGGCATAAGCCCACTCCGTGGCCCCACCCCTTGCCTTCAAAGACAACGTCGTGATTCGCGACCGTCACTTCAAAGTTAGTGCTACGCAGGAGCTTTGGCCCGATCAGGTTACGGAAATCCTTTGCGGGAATTTTTTGCGCGAACCCTCCTGTGCCAAAGCTCAAATCGATGACCCTGCCTGAAGGATCGCGTCCGGCCACGCTGATATTTTCCAAACCCTTGAACTTTTTCCCGGCAGCGGAAAGTTTTTCCTGAAGCTCCTCCAGCGTCATCACCAGATGCCATTGGTAATGCGGTGATTCTTTGCAAAAATCGCAAGCCACCCCTTTTAAAGGGGGCAGCTTAAGGTTCCAGAGCAAAGAGACATCCTCCGTGTGCCCTCCGCAGGTAGCGTGAAAAAATGCCGGAACCACCTGCCGCTGGTAAAGCAGGACCTCGCCCCGAGTATCCTCTACCGCTTTATTGGTGCGATAACGTTCCGAGGTGGCCCCTCCGTAAACCTGAGAATAGGTATCATTGGTAAGATCAAAAGGCTGTGAGGCGTTTTCCCGTTTCTGGTACAAGGCATAACTGCGCGAGACCACCGCCTGCGCCTTAAGCGCGTCCATCGGCCAATAATGCGACACCTCATGATAAAGGATACCCTTAACGTAATCCTCCAGCCCGATGTCGTTGACTACGGTGATCCTGGAATCTTTGGCGATCAACCTGATATCCCCTTTAAAATTCCGGTTGTCGACGCTTAAACCATCGGTATCGTCAATCTTGACCATTATCTTGAATGAACGGCAACGGATGCCCCCCAGGAGTATTCCTGATTTATAACCGGTAACGGTAGTATTCAGGTTTTTCCCGCGATGGATAACTTTCTTTTTGTTCAGGTCGATGATCTCAAAGAATCCCGGGATTTTCAGCCGGAAAGAACGCGCGCCTTGCAGGATCGCCACCCGGACCACCGGTTCAGGGGAACCTCTGGCGCCCAGGCAATGCCCCTGGAGCAAAGAAAATAAAAGAATGCCCGGGACGATTGATTTTAATATGCGCTTCATCTGCGGGACCATAGCCAAAAAAATAAAGAAAGGATAACGCTGATCAAAAAAGAAGTGGCCAGCGGAAAATAAAAAGAGAAGTTTTTCTTTTGAATAAAAATATCGCCGGGCAGCTTGCCTAAAAAGGGGATACGGTTAAAAAAGAAAAGCAGGCCTCCCAGTAAAATCAGGACAATCCCGAGGATAATCAGGGTTTTCGCGATCTCTTGCATTTCATAAGCACATAATTTACGAACACGATAGTATGAGTAAATTATAGCGTAAGCGCCTATTGCTTGTTGACGCGCGTGAGAATAAGTTCAGTAGCCGCACCTTACCTATTTCTTAATATTTCGCTCTTCTTTAGAATACAGACATCCACAGTATTTCTGGCAGTAGATGCCCTGTGCCCTGGCATATTGATGGGCCTTGCGGAATCCCGTTCGGAAATCTTCGAGATAGAAGTTTACGTTCTCCTCTTCTTCTATATGATAACCGATCCCCTCCAGTAAAGCATGATCCTGATAAGGGCTGACCAAAAGCGTAGAGGTAAAATTAGTGATATTCATTTTCTTGGCCGCCATAGCCGTGGCCTGTAAACGCAGCTCCCAGCAGAGCGGGCAGCGGCCGGGGTTGATTTCATTGCCTTTGATCACCCGGAAAAATTCCTCCGGATTGTACTCCGGATAAATAACCTCCAACTCCGCAACATGGCTGAAATCCTCTACCGCTCTTCTCCTCTGTTCGTATTCTTCCTGCGGATGAATATTCGGATTATAGAAAAATCCCATCACTTCGTATCCTTGTTCCCTCAGCCGCTCCAGCGGATAGATCAAGCACGGCGCGCAGCAGATATGTAACAGTATTCTTTCCATGGGATCAGTTCATCTGCCTGTTTTCTTTAACTCAAACAGTCAGATTAGTTTTAGCGTATCGTAACAAGTAAAATTATCAGGGGGATAGATCAAAAAAGTTCGGACTGTTTTTCTTTATTCTTTAACCCGAGGTGCTCAAAGGCGCGCTTGGTGGCCATTCTGCCGCGGGAGGTGCGCTTGAGATACCCGGCCTGTAACAGGAATGGTTCAACCGTATCCACGATAGTATCGACTTCCTCATTGAGCGTAGCCGCCAAAGACTCCACCCCCACCGGCCCCCCGTCATAGACCTCGATGACGGTCTTTAAGACCCGGCGGTCACAATCATCGAGCCCGGCCTTATCCACGCCCAATTCATTCAGGGCCATCGCCGCGATCTCCTGCCCCACTTTCGGGATTTTCTTGACCTGGACATAATCCCTGACCCGGCGTAATAGACGGTTGGCGATCCTGGGAGTGCCGCGGGAACGCCTGGCAATCTCCAGGGCGGCCTCTTCCTCTATCGGCAGGCTCAATGTCTTTGCCGAATGCTTGATGATCCTGGCCAAATCGGCAGTCTGGTAAAAATCCAGGTGATAAAAGATCCCGAAACGCGCACGCAGCGGAGCCGCCAAGAGCCCGGAACGAGTAGTCGCGCCAATCAAAGTAAAAGGCTTAAGATTGAATTTAATCGTTCGGGCAAACTGCCCCTTGTCGATCACAAAATCGATCTGGAAATTTTCCATCGCCGGATAAAGGAATTCCTCAACTACCTTGGAAAGCCGATGGATTTCGTCGATAAAAAGGATGTCCCCTTTTTCGAGATTGGTCAGGATCCCGATCAGGTCACCGGCTCGCTCGATTGCCGGTCCGGAAGTAGCGGTGATCTTGGTGCCCATCTCATGGGCCACAATATGCGCCAGAGACGTCTTGCCCAAGCCGGGCGGCCCGGAAAAAAGCACGTGTTCCAATGATTCTTTTCTTTGTTTTGCCGCGACGAGACTTACTTTAAGATTATCGGACAACTCCTTTTGACCGATAAATTCCTCGAGCTTCTTGGGGCGCAGCGAGATATTCAGGACAACGTCTTCTTCGGTTTCCTGTTCGGTCTTGACGGCCATAGGAGCGGCCTTTATCCGATTGGCTGCCGGGCTGTTTTTAAGCGAATCCGCATCAATTAGTTTCTGCCTGATTTCTTCTTTCATAGGGCACGATATTATTCTTATTCCTGGTAATCTCGATCTCCTCGAAAATACCTCTCTGCACGGCCGCTATTTCTTTCATCCGGATCAGCTCCAATACCGCCAGGAAGGTCACGATGATCTCTATTTTATTCTTGGCCTGAGAGAAAAGCTGTGAAAGGGT
>JAQUQA010000113.1:0-2286 GCA_028716305.1 Candidatus Omnitrophota bacterium
TACCTGGCCCGGTTCTTGCGCTTGCCTCCCACGGGATTACTTAAGATGTCGCTGACCAGCGTACTTTTCATGGTCATCCCGCGTTCGGCAAGCCTGCTGCGCCAGCCACCCCAATCCCCGGTCAAGTATTGGCGGTCTTTATCTCCCAGCTGGGGCATCAGCCAGATATGCTGCGGCGTACTGGAATCTACAGGATTCTTGAAACTCGACTGGGCGTAAACGGGAAAAACAGCCGAAATAAAAAAGCACGCGCCAACCAAGGCAATCTTATTACGCATTACCTCTCCTTTGAATTCGCTCCTCCCCTGGCCGGCTAAGCTATCTTCCAGATCAGCTTTTTGTACTCATCAAGCATTCTATAGGTATTAAAATAAGCGCCGGCGGCAATACAGTTGATCATCGCGTCAATCCAGGGAGAAGAAAAATCTATCTCTTTAGAACGATTTGTCCTGTAATATAAGGCGGCCATCTCCTGCAGGTTCTTGTAAAGGCTGGCGGAGTCTTCGTCCATATGCAGGTTTTTTTCGTTTCCAATGTGTTGCGGGTCGCTGCGGTAACCAAAGATCCTTCCGATATTCTTGTCTTCGGCCTCGACTACCCATCCGTCCAGGGTGGTAAGCTGGACGACGCCGTTTAAGATAGCCTTCATCCCGCTGGTCCCCGATGCCTCGAACGGCGGCAGAGGATTATTCAACCAAAGGTCCACGGAAGAAATCAGGGCTTGTGCCAGGTGCATGTCGTAATTTTCCATTATAATCACCTTAAGATAATCATAATGCTGGGTAAGCGAATCGATCGCGTCCATGATCTCGCTGATAAAGGTAAAACCCAGATTATCCTGCGGATGGGCCTTGCCGGCAATAATGATCTGCAAGGGGCCGGTGTTTTTGGCAATCTCAACCAACTTGTCCGTGTCATAAAGGATCAGGCTCGGCCTTTTATAGCCGGCGATCCTTCTCGCCCAGCAAACCGTAAAGACATCCTCTTTAAAATTCCATTTCTCCAACCGGCCGCAGAGCTTCGCCTTGTTTTGCTGATGCGCCCCCCAGACCTGCCTGCGAAAGGAATAATCCGCTTTTAATTCTGTTGCCCGGGAAAGGATCATCGGGTTTTCATCGATTTTTTCGAAAACAGCGGGAAACTGACGAAAGACGTTCAGGAATTCCGGAGAAATCCAGGTATAGGGATGAACGCCGTTGGTAACATAACGGATGCGGTCCTTATATTCGGGGAACTGCAAAAACATCACCTGCTGGTGGCTTTTTGAGACGGCGTTTATCGAAGAACAGACATTCATCGAAAGCAGGGTCAAATTGATCATGCCGGAGTCTTCCCGGCCGTAGCTGCTGACCAGCGCAAAATCCTCATCGGAAAGCACACTACGCATATTTTCCTGCGAAAAACGGTCGTGGCCGGCGGCTACCGGAGTATGGCAGGTATAGACAAACTTATGCTTTTCTCCTTCGATCTCTTTCGGGGAAAGCCCGCGGCAATGCTCGAGAAAAGAAAATACCGCGTGCCCTTCATTAAGATGAAAAATATCGATATTGTATCCAAGTTCCTTTAAGGCGGCAATCCCGCCGAACCCCAGGACGATCCTCTGCATGATCTTGATCCAGGCGTTATCACTGCGGTAGAGCTGGTCGGTCAGGCCCCGGATATGTTCGCCGTTTTGCTGCACGTCCGAATCCAAAAGGATCAACGGGATCACTGCATCGCGGTTATAATTATAGACATAATATTTCCAAAGCCTTAAATAAACGGATTCGTTCTTCAGCTGGATCTTAACGATGTTTTTCAAGGGGACAAGGCCCGGGTAACTGCGCGGATGCCAGTGCATCTTTTCCGGGACCTGGCCGTACTTATACCAGAACCTCTGCTTGAAATATCCTGAATGCCAAAGGATCCCGATCCCCACGGCAGGAAGCCTGTAATCGGCCATGGTCTTGATCGTATCCCCGGCCAGGACCCCCAGGCCGCCGCTGTATATCGGCAGATCGATCAGTTTATCTATCCTGATATCGAAAAAATAATCGGCAAGGCGGTAATTGGAAAAAATAGTGTTGGAGGGGATGCAGTTGTGCTGGTCCGGTTTCAGCAGGGAACAAAAACTATTATAAAAACTCGTGGCCAGGCCGAATTCCATGGAAAAATAGGCAAGGCAAGAGCGGTCCTTTTCCCTAAGCCTATGCTCCGCGTCCACGATTGGCTTAAGCGGCATGCAATAATAATCCTGGGAAGTGATATCCTGGCTGCAGTGTTCCTTGAACCGGTCCACCTGGACCA
>JAQUQA010000113.1:2386-4678 GCA_028716305.1 Candidatus Omnitrophota bacterium
TCGTCTCTCGTCCCTCGTAGAATCACGGACAGCGCACCTCTTCCAAAGTCACGCCGATTAATCCTTGATCAGGATGGGCGATCTGCGAAAAAGCAAACTTCGTCAAATCAACGATCCTGCCCTTTTTATACAGCCGCTTTGCCGGGCCGAAATCATTATGCCTGACGATCACGCATTTGCCGTTGTTTTTATTGCAAACCCTGTAGCATCTGCCAAAATTTTTTAATCTCAGCGCGCAGGTCAGGCCGCCGGATTTGAAATTTTCTCCGCTGGAAGTCTTCCGGGAATAATACCAGGAGGCCAATCCCTCACGCGGATAAGCGCCGCTTACCGGCCGATTATCGGAACAACCGCAAAAAAGCACCAGAAGGAATAAAAACAAACTCCTCTTCAGAAAATCGGAAAAACGCTTATTGGATCTCTTCAAATTCATGAAAACGGGCCTTCTGGGCATCTTCAAGATTACTGCGGACATCATCGGTCAGCTTTCTGTAATCCGAGGTATCAATCTGTTTTTCCTTTATGTAATCATTCACCTCTTTTTCGCGATAGAGATGCGGATTAACGCGCTTAGTGTAAAAATTGGCGAAGATCAGATAAACCAGAAGGAGGACAATGATAAAGCTCAATAGCCCCCCGATGAACGAAGCGGTCAGCCTGCCGCGGTTGCCTGCCGGATTCTGCCTGCATTCGCCGGCCGCGGGCCAGCCCATAAATTTTTTTATCAGAAAAAGGCAAAGCAGTACCCAGGGGACCACGAAGGCCTGAAGCAGTAAAAACACCTTTAAACTTAAAGCGGCAGATTGCGCGTAGAGGTCCCGGCTGCTCACAGCTCCTTCGTTATAAGCCATGGAGGCCCCTCCGATCGCAGTCAGTCCCACGAACAATATTCCGAAAATAACCATTGTCCAAAATCCGTAAAGGATAAATCCCCCGGATACCAAAGAATGCCTTTTGCGGAAAAATAAGAAAACAACAAAATTAAGCAAGACAATAGGAGTAAAAAAAATGGCAAAGAAAACCAGGCTGATCGGCAGCATCAGAAAACTGAAATGCCCGCCGGTAACATTCAAACAGATCGAGAATATCTCGAAGGCGGCCACCAACAGCAACAGCGGCGCCAGGTTCAGCAGGGAAAAACGCAGGAAATTTAATTTTGGCGTCAGCATAGGCCTCCTTGGTTAGAAACCATATCGCAGGCGCAGATAAATATTCTTGTTTTTTTTCATCGATGCGAAATCGCTGGTGAACCCCGCGCCCCAGGGAATATTAGCGCCGAAAGTGGCCTTCCAGCGGTCATTGATATTATAAGCCAGGTAACCGCGGAAATACCCGTCCTGATCGGAAGGCGAATAGAAGTTGAACAAAGACAGTTCAACGGTCTGGTTCTTAAAAAGCTTGGTGATCCGGTTGGTCAAAAGGTGCCGGTGCTCATCCGATGAAAGATCCTGCGGGGTAAGGGCGGCGTGGTATTGCGAATAGTCAAGCATCTGCTCATATAAATACTGAAAGCCGAGCTTCAGGTCATTGCCCAGGTCCTTTTCATAACCTAATAGCGCCTGGACGCTCGAATTCTTGACCAGGCGGTTGGAACCGGAAGAATCCTGCGGGGAATGGAAATACCCCGCTTCAAAATTCGCTATCCCCGATAAAAACGGCCCGCGCAGGCTGCAGCCGTAAATATCCAGCCTTTCGTAAAAAAGCTCATGCGCTGCCTCATTCGCGTAACTGGAAGGAGATTCATCAAAACCCCGGTAATAATATAGGGCGGCCTCGTTGCTGGAAAAATTACGGTACAACCTCAAGGCGTACTGGATGTTCTCTCCTCTTTGATAAGGCTCCTTCCAATACTGCTGGCTGGAATCCCTGCCGGCGATCCTGTTCTGAAAAGGATCATACGCCGAAAGCCTGTCGCCTTCCGGCAAAATGTTGGGCGTAAAATGTCCGATAGCCACGAAATCAATGTTCACCGGCTGCGGATATAACGAAATCCTTAAGGCGTCCGATGGCACTTTCAGGTATTCATCATCCCTGCCGATATAAAAAGAAACGTAGTCCTTAGGGAAGGCATCGTTGATGAAAATATAATCCCCGGTCCCCCAGGTCAGTACCTGCCGGCCGATCCTGATATCCAGATAATCTTTTGGACTGAAGACCGCATTGAATTCGCGCAAGTCGAAATCCGTCTTCCCGCCGAAATGCTCATCAACCAGAAAATCCCCTTTAAAATTTATATTCGTCCGCCAGTGCGACCAGAGGTCTTTCCCGGAAAAGAAATAACTGCTTTTCAAT
>JAQUQA010000114.1 GCA_028716305.1 Candidatus Omnitrophota bacterium
GTATCACGGTAAAACTTCGCTCCGGAAGACGATGGGGTACTGAAAGTAATCACCGCTCCGGAGGCATCTATGCTCTTGGTATGCGCGCTGCGCAACTCCCTGGAGATTGCTTCAGTGGCACGCCTGGCCTCCTGCTGTAATTGCAGCAGCCCCGAATCCATGTGAAAGGCGCGATCCCCGAAATTCATCACCATCAATACCGCCGCCGAAATAATTGTCAATATCGCGATACTCACCAAAAGTTCTGCCAGGCTAAATGCTCTCATCAATAATCGGTAACAATAGTCTGCACTTGCGTGCTATGGGCCCTGTTATGACGATCGTTCCAGGTTACCGTCACCGTCAGCGTAAGCGGATTTACCCCGGAAGATTGCGTGGCAATGGCCTCATTTCTCAAAGGGGATAACCCCTGCGCCGTGATCGCCGCGGTATTCCAATTCCATTTACCGAGGTTCAACTGCGCTCCGATATCAGCCACACTAAGATGCCTGATCTCTTCCAGGACGTATTTCGCGTGGCTGGTGGCCATGGTCAGATTCCGGTTGGTCTCATTAAGCAGGACACAATTGGAGAAAAGCAGTAATAACCCGGAAAGGGCAAATGCTAAAATAGCCGCCGCTAAAATCAATTCGGCTAAACTAAACCCCCTAGCTGACTTGCTCATCTTCCACTCCTGCTTCCTGTTCATAGTTCACGCGCATAATCCCGGTTTCATCGATAAAATAATACCTGCCGCGCAATACCCCTTCGGGATTGGCATTTATCGTAAAACCAAGCCCGTTGCGCTCATAGACATATTCGTATCCCTGCTTGTGCCCGCTGGCCAGGGTCGCATCAATATATGGCGGGACGGAAGCCGGCGCGACCAGGTCAGCCAGCGTTTCCGGATAAGCCCCTCTATTGACATGATAAAGTTGACAGGCATCGCTGATGCTTTTTAAGTTGGCCATCGCCGCCCCTTCGTTAGCCACGCTGCGCGAACGCAATATATTGGGGATCGCGAAAGTCAACAGGATGATCATTATCGAAACCACAACCATAATCTCAATGAGCGTAAAACCTCTAATCTTGTGCATGCGCTTACCTCGCCTTGTCAGGATAATCATTGTTTCTGCAGTTCTCCGAAACCATCACACCTCCCGTGGTAATGGTGTAATTCAATGAGCCGGATATCTTACATCGGGTCGGTGTCGCCGAACAGGTATAACCGGCCGGGTCAAGCCTGGGGCAGGAAAAGGCATAACCACGAATAGGCGCCTTGTTGAGATAACTCTGGTCTAAATACGGCGGCGAGGTTTGCGTAAGCGCGGATAATGATCCGGGGAATGACCCCTGATGATCTTTGGAGTAATTTTCCAGGGCCGCGGAAATGGATTTCAGCACTACCGCGGCATTAGAATCATTCGTAGCCATGTTGCTGACAATCAGCTGCTCGATCCCGAAACGCAGCAACAGGGCGCAAACCGCGATTAAAAGGATGATCAAAACTGAATTTTTTCCGCTATTATTGATTTTCATAACCGTTTTAAAAAGAATAATTTAGTTTGAATTAATTTTAACACAAATATCTTTAAACGCAAGAGTTTTTATGCCTTTGACGTAAAACGAATTTCGCGGGAAAAACCAACCAGCCGATTGGCGGATATGTTTTTTAAGTTGCGGTTATTTTGCGCGGTCTTTGATCTTCCGCAGATAATCCTCTGCCAAAGAATGGGTTGCGTCAAAAGAAAGCGACTGCCTGAAGAAACCTTGCGCCTCAGAAAGCCTGCCGGATTCAAAATACAAAAGCCCCAGGTTAAAATAAAGATTAGCGAAATTACCGTTAAGCCGCAAGGCCTTACGGTAATACAGATCCGCGCTTTCAAAGTCACCGGCCAGGGCATAGAGGTTGGCCAGGTTATTATAGGCCTCCCAATTGCGGGGAGCAAGTTCAATCGCCGTTTTAAACTGGTAGAAGGCCCCCTCCAGGTCCCCTTTGGCCTTTAAGATATGGCCTTTGAGATTATAGTAATTACTGTTGCCGGCATTCAGCTTTATCGCCCGGTCGATCTCGGAAAGCGCCCGGTCCGTATCCCCCTGTTTAACGAACCCCTGGCTCTGGGTAAAAAATATCTCGGCTAGGGCAAAAGGATCGACCCGGCTTAAACGCTGCTCTATCTTGCGGGCCTCCTGGTCCTTTCCTTGCGCGGAATAAAAATTATACAAATCGACCCACCCCGGGCCAAAGCCCGGGTTGATCTGGACGGCCTTAAGGTAACAATCCTTGGCCCGGCCGTATTCCTTTTGTTTGAAATAAAATGTCCCCAGAAAGTTCCAGGCGGTATAATTATGCGGATAGTCTTCCAGGACCCCCTTGGTCAGCCCCACCGCCCTGGAGAAATCGTTTTTCAGATAATAAAACCTGGCTAGGTTCAATCTGGCCTCGGGAAAATCCGGGTTAATCGACAGGGATTTCTTAAAAAGTCTTTCTGCTTCGCTGAAATTATGCCTGTCGAGATGCAACACGCCCAGATTATTATATGCCGCGAAACTGTTTTCTGAAAGCAGGGTTATCCGATTGAAAAATTTAAACTGGTCCTGCCAGATAAAATTATACCTGACCGTAGTTATTGAAAAAAGCAGCAGGTAAGCCGTTAATAGCGCATAGGCCGTTCGCCTGCTCCTCATCCTGCTCAGATAATACGCAAAGACCGCGAAAAAACCCATTGCCGCCAGATAGATAAAATGCTCGGCAAAGAAGGCATTAATCGCGAAAAGCCCGGATTGAGGCAGTAACATGATAAAAAACCAGGCCAGTGAAAAAGAAATAAGTTTCACCCTCTTTAAATAATAAAAGAACATGCACAAGAGCAGTGCCAGAAACGCTGCCGGCGCGATCATCATTCCGGAAAAAAGCCTGTCTGGCAGTATCACGGTATAAGACATATGCAGGTTAGCCGGAAAAAATACCAGTGCCGCGTAATCCGCGACTTCCTTGACGAAAAACAACAGCCTGGTCTGGAATGGATATGTGCTGCTGGTGATCAAAGAGCCCCCCCTGGAAACGATACTGATAAAGGCATAGGCCAGGGTGATCCCCGAGATGAGCAGAAAACCGGTCAAAAAGGCCTTCCCTTTTTTTGCGAAGATCAACAGCCATGCTAAAATTACCAATGGAAAGATCAAGCTGGCCTCTTTGGAAAAAACCGCCCCCAGAAAGGCTAACGCCGAAAAAAAGATCCGTTCCTTGATAAAAAGGATAAAAGAAAGCAGGATAAAAACGGCCATCAGGATATCCGCCCTGCCGGCGATATAGGTTACCGTTTCCACCCATAACGGGCAGACCAGAAATAATAAAGCCGCGAAAAAACCGAGTTTTCTGTCGTTGTCCGAGAGCAAAAGCAACAGCTTGTAAAATAAAAGGGTTACCAGTATATGCAGCAGGATATTCGTAAGATGATACCCGTAGTGGTTAAGCCGGTAGAGGGAAAAATCAGCCAAATAGGAGATATTTTGCAGCGGCCGGTAAAAAATATCACTGGCAACGGAAAGATTACTGGTAAAAATCCGGAAAATATTGCGCGGATCGCGGATCAGGGGGTTATTTACCACCAGGGCAAAATCATCCCAGATGAAATTCACCCATAAGGAATTAAGATAAACCGCCACACCGAGTATGAATATTACGGATATTTCTTTGAGATTCCGGTTGTTTTTGATCATAGTAGGATGGCAAGATAAAAAAAGCGGGGGAGCTTACTCCCCCGCTTTTCTAAACAAACTTCCGCCAAACTAGTCAAGAGCCGCTGAATCAACAGTAGCCGCGGCATCAGCGCTAGTCCAACGAATCACACCAGACTCATCAACAAAGAAACTCCTTACACCGGTTGTCTGAAAAGTCTGAGGCCTGGCAGTAGCGGTAAAAGTATTCGTCACGCCTGTCAGGATAAAGCTGTATCCCTGCTTTGCTCCAGCTCCTAATACCGCATCAATATACGGAGGAACGGAACCGGACAATGCCGCCAGGTTGGTCGGATATGTGGCATTTACCGACCTGTAACTGATTGCGGCCGCAGAAACAGTCCGCAAAGCAGAAACAGCCGCCGATTCGTTGGCGTTTAATCTGGCACGCAAAAGATTAGGTATGGCAATAGCGGCCAGTAACGCGATGATGGCAACAACGATCATGATTTCGACTAAGGTAAAACCTCTTTTTGTTCTCATATTATGAAGCCTCCTTCCCAAGGTATAATTGACTTTTGGGGCGCTGCATCTTGAGCCTCTTATTTCATTTTAATAATGATTTCTCTTATGGTATCAATAAGCGGCTTTGATCCGGCGCCTTAAGCCTCACCTCAACTTATTACGCTTTTTATGTATACCACCTCCTTCCCTTTTTGTCAAGAAAAAACCTATTCTCCTGATAGCCCATTAAGGGCATGCCTGCACGTACACAGGCTGAGAATAGGTCTTTTTAGCTTATTTTAATTTATAATAAATACGTTTTCCCGCTCTTATTTCCCTATCCTCCGCCCCCTGCTTCTTCTATATAATAGTATAGCATATATTTAGCAGATTTCAACGCAGCGCAAAGTTCAAAGCGCAAAGCGCAAAACTTAAATTTAAAGTGAAAAACTTATAGTTTAGGGCAAAGTTTTACGCTTTGCGCTGTAACTTTGCGTTTTGCGC
>JAQUQA010000115.1 GCA_028716305.1 Candidatus Omnitrophota bacterium
CCGGTTCTCCTGTTTGCGTAATCCCCAATAACTCCTGCACCGAATCCTTCCACCGGATCTGCTTGTTATTCCGGTTGGCTTCCCAGATCTTCTGCATGTTCTCCTTTGCGTTGATCTCCAGCATCCGATCATATTGTTGCATTTCGTTTTCGGCAAAGTCGGACCGATGCATATGGTTCATGGTCCCGATCCAGATTGTTTCCGTTACCCATGGCTGGATGAGGGCGATGAGAGATGCAGGATCCTTGTCGAGCAATGGTTCCATGGAGACTGAGGTTTTGTATCCATGATCGAAGGCATAGGTTAGTGCGCGGAACCGCTCTTTGATTTCCGGGGCACCCGGCTCCCAGAATTTTAGAACGTAGTCATCGATGGAACCGATGGTGAACCGAAACTCGATCTGGTGCTTGTGTTCTTTGCAGTTATCGCAGATCCACCGGATTGCTTCGAACTCCGGCTTTGATACGATCAGAACATCATTGCCCTTCTCCAAAAGCTGGCGCAGGAACGGCCCCCACCAGTCCAGGTGCCGGATATGGAGATCATGGGTTGTGGGAAACATTATGCCGCCTTCCTTGTACTTGACCGGTTGCTGCGAGCGGGCGTTGGGTTTCATCTCATGCCAGTTCTCCTTGGTCCGGCGACCGAAGCGGATGGCGTTCTTTTTACAGTACCCGTACCGGCAGTCGTTCTCGCAGCCTTCGATGCAGTTCTCGTTATGGGGAGCCCATTCTTTGGTGCCGAGGGTCATGATTCGACCCTCAGTACCTTGTCTTTGAGCTGGATCTGTTTTGCTGTCATAACGCTTCCTCTTTTAAAATTCCAGATTTTAAGATTTCCACGATCAGATCATGGACTTCTTTGATCTCTTTCTCGTTTTTACAAGCGCGATACCGGATACTCAACGTTGTCTTTTGCCCGGGTTTGTCAAAGGCGATGTTGCGGATCCTCTGCTTCTTGGTAAAGAAGTAACCTTGAAGAGTTATACCGGCACACACCTGATCGAATCTCTTTTGGCGCTCTTCTTCAGATGGCGTATTGATATCCGGGGCCGGGATCGTTCCGGAGATTGCCGGGAGCCCTTCTTTGTTTCCGAATATCTCAATGGTTCCATCGTCGTGATATTTTGCGAACTGGAATTCTTTCATTGTCTCATTACTCCTTTTCCTTTCCAATTCTTTTTCTGTTTATATCCCCGCTTGCATTGTGCTGCTGCCTTGGCCGGGGAATGCTCGCAGGCCCCGCCCAACCGGCATCGCTGACCGGATATCCGGAATGCGCAGGGATGCTTGATTCGTTCGGTGCGTTTTCTTTGGGCCCGGGTTTCTTTTTCCTCCGGATGCTTTTCGTTATAGCAGGTCCGGCACATATCCGATCCGCATACCATGTACCTTTCGCCACAGACCGGGCAAAGTTCCAGGTTATGGTGATGAGCGTAATGGCAGGTCGGGCAATCTACCTTGCACCCGCACGAATCCAGGTCCGGGTATTTCCCGTTTTTATAGGAGTTGGGATCCGGGTGATGGGGCAAGACGCCATCTTTGATTACGATTCCTTCCGGGTGTTTTACTGACGGTTTTAGATGATCTTCGCAGGGGCGCTTCCGGTCATACCAATATACACCGAGGAATGCGAGGTTTCCTGTTTCGCCGACTTGTAATCCTTCTTCTTCTGTTATTCCCTTTACCATTGGGGGCAAGGTGACTCCAAGGAATGCTGCCCGGTTGCGCGCCCACTCTTCTGAATCACGAATGATCTGGAGCTTTGCCCGGCGCGTTATTGTGCAGCGTTCTTCCGGGCAGGAGCCGATGAGAGTTTGGGCGAGCATTGTTTCCCTCGTTTAAAGTTATTTACCGGTTTTATCCAATCCTCAGAGTTTTGCCGTTCTTAAGGAGCTCAACTTCTTCTGTTTGCCCCTTAAGGGCTTCGTCCAAAAGTTCTGCAAGATCCATACTGTGATACCCTCTTGTCATAAGGTGGGTGAATTTATCTCCGAATGCCATAAGGGATGGCGATATATCCAGAATCCATTGGCCATCGGATAAGTAAGATAGGCGGACCTCGGTGTGCTCCTCTCCGAGAGGGTGATCTGAACATCCCGGTTGTGCATTAATAAGTACGCGCATTTCCTCGGCTTTGGCACGGATCGCCAAAAATTTTTCTTCAAACGTTTTTGTTTCCATAGAGATCATTCCGTCGTTTTATTCCTCTCTTTAAGCCAGTCGCTCTGGCACCCAAATACCGCTACAATCTTTTCCGGATCGGTCTCCGTTTTTGGCAACTCGCCCAGATATTGCAGCTCTACAAAGTCGGACAGGTTTTTGACTACGAATGGTTCCGGATGAGATAGCGCCAGCAATGAGCCTTCTTCTTCCGGATGCTCTTTGTACTTGATGATCCGGTGCCAGCACCAGTTTGGGTTTTTGGGTTTTCTTGGCATGGTTATACCTACGGGATTTCAATCCAAGCAATATCTCCAATCTGGCTGCAATTGATTTCCTTTGAATGCAGATCGTTCATTACACATTTATCGCAAGCGTCTGGAGCGCCGCCACATTCGGTTGTTAATGCATTGATTTCCAATGCGGCTTTCTTCATGATCCAGAGCCGGTCAATTATCATCTGGCGTTTGTCGGCCATGATCCTTACTCCTGTTCCTCTCCGCCTTCCACTGAGGTTACTACGGTACTGAACTTATTTTCGATAGTTCCCGCGGCTTCGAATCCATCTTTGTAGATCCGGTCCTTTGCGATTTTCTCATTCTTGGCTTCTATCCGAATCCAGCCGGTTTGTTTGGTTTCGACTTCGAAATAGTAGACGGGCATACTTAGACTTCCTTTGGTACACCTGCGAGATCAAGCAGTCTTCCAACGACAGAATCCAAAGGTTCCGGCACTAAGAACTTTCCTTTTGGGATAGCCTTTTGAATTGACCGTAACCTGGCATCATTGATATCTGACACTGTAATAGTTTTTGACATGTTATCGTATTATTGTATTAGCGCAATGCGATATAAACGTTGTGTTTTGAATTTCTTGTTTTCCCCTTCCAAAGATGTACATCTTGAACATTTGATCGAGCAAAAGAAGCCTATATAGACATTGTTAGGGCAAATGCGGGCCGTATGGACATTCTAACACCCCGCGTGAATTTTAGATAAATTAATGGATTTTCCAATGGAAATTAAGGTTCGATAAATTTCAAAGATTTGCCTCTTTACCTCTGAAAACCGATTTTATAATCTGTTGTCTTGCCCCTCTTTCTGGCCCGCCAACACCGCGAACTTCCAAGATCCCATCACATGTTATGGAAATGTTGGACATTCTGACGTAAGGTTTGGTGATTGCCTGCCTGAACATATTTAAGCGTTACTCAAATTTTCAATGATGGGTGATTGCCGATCTCTTTTTGGTTTTGCAGGGGTTTGCTTCCACTGGAGATTTTCTATTGGGGGATCTTTTCCAGTTCCACAGGAAACAAAGGGGTTGGGGTAGCCGTCAATATTAATTCTTACCGATGCCACAAAATAACCGTAACGTTTATCTTGATATAAGTTACATATTTAGATGTATGACCTTTGAGTCCTTTGACTGGGCCGGAGTGCGGAAAACTCTCGCGGTAGCCCGGGCTGTTGTCCGGAAACGCTGCTCCAGTGAGAAAGACCGTCTCCTGCGCAGGCACCTGGACGGGAAGGTCAGGATGCTTTCAGGAGGTGTTGTGCCGTGCAGTGCGTACATGAGTCCCAGATGCAAATCGCAGAAACCCGACCGGGATCCGGAGAGTTCCGGATTACCGGAACGTTCCGTTTCGAGGGGCTTACGCAGGAAGAGGCTGAGCGCCGCCTGAAGCGGTTCCGAGAATATCTTACTTTATTTTTGAGTGGTTTTGAAAAGAGGTCGAAGAGGGTTTGAGATATGGAACGCGATGATCGTGATGCACCGTGCGGCTTTTGCTGGGAGATGCTTTTTGCGTATTCTCCGTCATGCCTGACTTGTAGGTTAAGGCGGTTTGGTTCTTTGCCTTGCCTGAATGATTTACCAGAATATCGAGAATGTCCGTCTCCGACTAATTGCCCGAATGGTGGTGTTTGTCTGGAGATCCGCAGAACTGAAATCCCGCTTGCCAACGTTGCGGTTAAAATGGCAATGGTTTCAGATGATAGAAGGGAGCTTTAAAATGATATCGACGGATATTGCTCAAATAAGTACGGAAGATCTAATATCAGAATTAATTAAGCGCGATCAGATTGAATCAGCAATCCTTAAAGAGAACCAGATTACATCCTGCAACTTTTATCGTCGCGAGGGGTACCCCGCCGGAAGTATCGAAGCTGATGGTCCGGCAACCATTCTTGTCTTTGGGAAAAACATGAAACGATGGGATGGCCCGGTGGAAATCCAATGGGGTAAACCATGACTGAAACCAAACCCCCAACGCGGTGGAAAATTATTGAGAGCGTTCCTGACAAAAACAAGATTATTTTATTAGGTGTAAAAGAGTCGCCCGATGGTGACTTTAGTACCCGTGATGACGCGCTTGCTGCAATACAATATGCGCATTCTGCCGCGGGCCCCCAACAACAGGATCCCCCCTACCAAGATCTCGTCGATCATATCCGCTGGACCCAAAACCTTTGGCGGCATGGCATTGAGATCATGCGG
>JAQUQA010000116.1 GCA_028716305.1 Candidatus Omnitrophota bacterium
ACCGGACCGGTCTCTCCGACGCTAAAAGGAGGAAAGCTGTAATGCAGCATAAAAGATTTATACTTCTCCCCTTCCAGGGCCTCGATCAACTGTTCATCTTCTCCGGTGCCCAGCGTTGTCACTGCCAGGCTCTGCGTCTGCCCGCGGGTAAAAAGACTCGAACCGTGGGTGCGCGGCAGGACGGAAACCTCACAGGTAATCGGACGGACCTCCCTGAAATCACGGCCGTCGATACGGATATTCTCTTCCAGGATCTTCTTCCTAACCTGCTGCTTTTCAACCTCCACCAAAGCCTCTTTTACGTCTTGCGTGGTCACCTCTTCGGAAACCAGGCCGACTTCAACATCCTTGCATAACAAGGCGATCTGCTCCTCCCGCTCTTCTTTCTTGCTTAGCCGGTAGATCTCTTTGATCCGGTTCAAAGCCAGGTCTTCAATCTTGGCTTTCAACTCAGGGGGCGTCTTCCTGCAGTTAACCGCGGCCTTAGGCTTGCCGAATTGTTTTTTTAAATCTTCCTGCATGCGGATGATCGGCTGTAGTGCCTCATGGCCGAATTTCACCGCTTGGAGATATTCCTCTTCGGAAACCTCTTTAGCCTTGGATTCCAGCATCACCACGCCTTTGGCGTTTACCGCGACGATTACATCCAGATCGGCCTTCTCTAACTCGGCATAGGTCGGGTTGACGATGAGCTCGTTATTCACTCTGCCTACGCGGCAGCAGGCCACCGGCCCGGCAAAAGGAATATCCGATATGGAAAGCGCCGCCGAGGCCCCGATTAAAGCCAGGGTATCAGGATCGTTTTCTCCATCACTGGAAACAACAATGGCCATAACCTGCACATCATTTAAAAAACCTTTGGGGAAAAGCGGACGGATCGGACGATCGATCAGGCGCGCGGCCAAAATCTCGCTCTCCGAAGGGCGCCCCTCTCTTTTGAAAAATCCTCCGGGTATTCGGCCCGCGGCATAGGTCTTTTCCTGATACTCCACGGTTAACGGAAAGAAACCCAGGCCTTCCCTGGGTTCCCTGGACATACAGGCGGTAACGATTACTATGGTGCCGCCATACTGCACGGTAACCGAACCGTTTGCCTGCTTAGCCATCCTGCCGGTTTCCAGAATAAGCTCATTTCTGCCAAACTGGGTTTTCATAATTTTACTTTGCATAATATTTTACCTTTCTAAGAATACTGTATAGAGATATTATTTCCTCAAACTAAGCTTATCGATTATCTCTTTATATTTTTTTGCGTCTTTTTTCTTGAGATAAGCCAGGAGCCTTCTGCGCCTTCCAACCATCGACAAAAGACCGCGGCGGGAATGATGGTCCTTTTTATGGGCCTTAAAATGATCGCTCAAGGTATTGATCCTCTCGGTCAATAATGCGATCTGGACATCGGCAGACCCGGTATCACGGTTATGCACCTTAAAAGCCTCAATTAATTCCTTCTTCTTCTCTTTAAGCACTACCAATTTCTTTGCCTCCTTTTTTAAAATACTATTATACGTTAATCTGTGCCATAAGTCAATACAATCATTTCATGATCCAGGGCACGGATAGTGACCTTAAAACAGATGCGCAACTCTTTGCCGGCCATAACCTTCATTGATTTTAGCCCGATAAATTATTTATGAGGGCTTGCGGGTTCGAGGCTGGGTAAAGATATGTAAAATCAGGGTAAACCGCCGCTTTTTTACTTTTTGCCAATAATCAAAGAATGCGCGATATGACTGAAAGCCGGATCAAGTTTCGAAAAATCCGCCACGGTATTCTCATAGCGCAAAAGATAAGACCTGCCGGAGGATTTACGGATCACCATTCTTTCTTTTACCGGGATCAATCCGCCACCCGCCCGGTGCAGGCCATCCAGGGTCGAATAAGTTATCACGATCTCCGCTGCCGGCTTACCGGCAATATTCACCTGCCGGTTAGAGACGAGACGAAACTCCTTCATCTGCATCGCCTTATCCAGGGCCTCTTTAGCTAATTCATCCAGGGCAAGGCCGGGGTCAATCTCTTTTACCACCAGGGCCATTTTCGCGCTGAAACGGTTTTCCTTTTTGTCGGGGATAAGGAAAGTCACCAGGGTAAACCCTAATTGCGCGTTCCTGCTTTCCTTCGCCTGCCAGCCCTTCAGGTAATCCAGACTAACCTCCAATCCGGGGGTCTTGCTATAATACTTATCGTAACTGAATTTTCCGGAACAGCCAAAAAGGCTAGACATAAAAACCGCTCCTATGATTAGAATAGCAACCGGCACAACTGCTCTCGGCGAAAAGCTTATCATTATCTTGCCTCCTGGCGGTACGGCGAATACGGAGGATCCGGATAAGCATCCTGGATCGCTGCCAGGAGGTATTCCGGACCGCGGTCATAAAGTGCCGTGATATTATCTTCTTCGGCATCGCTGTAATTGCCCTTGATCGCCTTCCAAGTTAAAATCTCATCTACGAAGGCATTATACTCCTGGTCCTGGGTATCGTTAAGCCAGAGCTCGCTGGTCACCGGATCAGTTATCCAGTCCAGGTCATCACTGGTAATACCCGTATGATTCTCCAGGGTATAAGTTACCCAATCATCCTGGTTATGGTTGTAGTCTGCGTGCGTGGCCTCATGGACAATTACCGCGGCGATTGCCGGTTCTGACATAGTGTACTGCAAAGACTCATTTAAGTAAATGGTGTTCGCCTCTACTCCGGCATCCGGATAAAAATCCAACCACCAGGTAGGTATCCACTGCGCCAAGGCAGTGGGGCTTAATCCCCCATCTTCGGGGTAAGAGTTGAAGTTGGCAAAGACAACATCGATCTCTTCCGCGACAAGCAAATCATAGAAATAGCCGATGGTGCGCGAATTCACTAAATCTGTGCCCAAGTCCTTTAATAAGGCCAGCGCCCCCGCGATCGTGGAGTTATACACTCCGGAGTACTGGGTCAGCGTTGCCGCTCCGGTTGACCCTGTAGAGCTCCCGCTACCACTGCTACTACCAGTTCCACTGGAGCCTCCGCCGCCTCCGCCGATAGTTGTCGTACCGCCGCTGCCTACTCCTGAAGAGCCACTTCCCGAACCCCCGCCTCCTCCTGAACTTCCGGAACCGGAGCCATCGCCGCCGGATGATGAAGCATACCCTTCATAACCGGAAGAAAGCCGTCCTGATTTATCCGCGGCCAAAAGCATGGAACCCGGCGGGATCTTCCCGGCACTCAAATATGCCTGCAGGTCTTCCCCGATGCGCCTGGCCAGCACGATAAAGTTGTCGTCAGTGACACCGACTACCTGGTAATCGTAATATTTAGGGATCAACTCCAGCTCGAGCCTGGCATTGACCTCCTGAGTATCCGCGGCAGGAACATAACTGCCGCTTTCCAGCTTATGGGCGTTCTCCGCCCTGCTGATCGCCCCGATGTGCATCAGTGCCTCGGCAGACCGGGATTTTTCTATATTGGAATGGTAAAGATAAAATCCCCCGGCGGCCAGGATGCCGATAATCAGGATAACAATTATCAGTTCTAATAAGGTAAGCGCTCTATCTCTCAACTTCCCTCCGTGCGTTGCCCTATAATTATATTTCATATCCCCGCCCTAATCAAGATTTTATTCTTTCCTGCCCCTTAGATACTCCAGGGCCCCTTTGACGCTTTCATCCTGCGGATTAAGCGCCAAAAGCTTTTCCCAGCTCTGTCTGGCCTGCCGGTAATCACCGGAGTTTAGATAAGCCAGGCCGAGGTTATATAAGACCTGCGAATTATCCGGCTGCGACTGGATCACCTTATTAAACTCCTCGATCGCCTGCGGATAATCCTTCATCTGCAACAATGCCTCGGCAAGATTATGGTGTAACTGCGGTAAGTCCGGGTCTTTTTCGGAGGCCAAAGCGAAATATTCCGCGGCCTTACGGTAGTCTTTATTCCGCGCGTAAATATAACCCAGATTATTATAGACCGTGATGTCAGCAAAACCCTTATCTACTAGAAAAAGATAATCCTCTGCGGCCTTGTCGTAGCTGCCGAGTTTTTGGTTAAGCATGGCGCGCAGGTAGCGCAACGAACGGTCTTCGGGAAAGGTCTGCAGCAGCTGGGTGCAACCGGCGACCGCCGTCCGGTAATCCCCCCCGGAGGTAGAATCCAATATCGATTGGCAAAGGCCCTTAAAATCATACCCGGAGATCGAACCATCGTCGTTTTGAATACGCTCTATATCTTTGACCTTGATCGCTACCGCGCCCAACCTGTGTTTTACCCAGAGAGACCCCTCTTTCAGATAAAGCACCTTGGCGTCGAGCGTACGGCCATCTTTATAGAAAATCCGCTCTGCCCGGGCAAGCGGCTGCTCCAGCATGAAAAAGGCCGCCATGAAAATTACCGTAAAAAATATCCTTTTTCGCATGGTATTTTTGATCAATAAAGGCGTTTATTTTCCAGCTGCTCCCAGGCGTCAAATAACCGCCGGCATTCTTTCCGCAAAAAATTAGCGGTGACCCGCACGCGGCTCTTACCTAACTGCTTTAGCCTGGAAGCAGAGACGCTTAATTCATTGAACCCGATCCTTTTGGCATCGGCAATGGTCGTGCCGTAAAACACCCGGCCGATGCGCGCCCAATGGATGGCGCTGAAACACAT
>JAQUQA010000117.1 GCA_028716305.1 Candidatus Omnitrophota bacterium
AACAGCAAGATCCGCCAGGAAAGCTGCAGCCAGACCAAAAATAGCGGCAAGGCGGCAAAGCTGCCGTAGATGGCGTTAAACTTCGCCACCCCGATCTGAAAATTAACATAGAAGAATTGCACCAGCTGATAAATCGTTCCGGCGATGATCCCGGCGATCAACCCTGATCTCCAGTTGACCCGGGTATTCGGAATAAAAATATAGATAAAGGTGAATACCGCCCACATCACCGCATAAGGAACAAGCTCCAAAAGAAAATTGATCAACGGGCTGATCCCTCCGAGCAAGGCTATTTTTTGCGTGATCATCACCGCTTGGGACTGGATAAAAACGGTCACCCCTCCGGAAAGGATCAAAAAAATCGGGCAAATCAGCATTACCGAAAGGTAATCGCTCAGGCGCCGCCCAAAGTCGCGCATCTTCTTTACCCCCCAGATATCGTTAAAGGATTTCTCGATATTGGTCAAAACCTTGATCACCGACCAGAAGAGGACTGCCACGCCGATGCCAGCGATCAACCCCCCCTTGGTATTTTCCAGCATACTATTGGCGAAATTGATCACGTTGACGATCGCTTCGTTTTGCGCGGGGAACCTTTCCAGGATATACTGCTCGAGCAATTTCTCAAACCCAAAGCCCTTGGCAATTCCGAAAGCCATGGCAAAAATGGGGACAATCGACAAAAGGGTGTAAAAGGTAAGCGCCGAAGAACGCAGGGAACACATGTCTTCATTAAAGCCGCGCAGCGCCAGGATGGCAATGCGCAGGTTCTTGATCAGAAAAAACTGCTTGCGCGGTATCCGGGAAGTCTTGATCCTCCAGATGTCCCTTTTTATAAAATCTGTAATTTTTTGTTTCATTATTTTTCCTCCTGCCGGGTTAAAAATAATGGCCGGCACCGCCATATCTTACCTCAAAAAATCAATATACAAAGCGATAATCAGCGCGAACACTAAAAGAAAATCCGGGATCATCCTTCTTTTGATGCGAGTATTACCGTGATCCATAAACGAAAATCGCCCCCTGTGCCCGGCGCACCCCTTTCCGGAAGATCCTCTCTTTCCGGTTCGTCTTCCGGCATTTTTCTCCCCAGGGCCATCTGTTTTTTCATCCCCCCTATCTCAAATCCCAGGCCAAGCGCTTGGCCTTCTTTGATTCCTATGGCGTGCGGATGATCTGCAGATCTTACCAAAGGGACCTTTAATTCATAGACGAAATAATCGTTTTCCCGGCCCACCCTTGCCTCGATCCCGAATTTCCCTGCCTCCTGCAAAGAAAAATCCCTCTCCGCGGATTTTGCAAGGCCTTCCTCCAACCGGCCCTTCTTTTTGGGCTGAGGCGCGTCATCAACGATCTCCAGCCGCTCCTGCAGCCCCTCCAGCATTTCCAGGCGCTGATTAAAGGCCCTGTCGCTTAATCTTTCCTTTTTTCTATCGACCAGGCCGCTCATATCCTCCTGGTCGCGCCAATATTTGCCGTGGTCTTTATTTTCCTCTTCGATGGACATCCCCATCGCCCTTAAACTAATGGGGAAACGCACCCCGAATGATTTTTTCTGCCCTCCTTGAGGGTCAAACCAAACGCTAAAGCCGGATTCCATGGCCTCGATCTCTATCTGCCTGTTCCTGGTGATCAAACAAATATACAGATCACGCTCATCATTGGCCAGGTTAAGGGTTATTTTCGATTTCTCATCGTAATGTGCCGCTGTCTGCTGCCAATCGCTGTATTTCGCGTCGATGGTGATCTCCTGCTCCCGCCAGGAACTGAATAAATAGGTTTTCTCGCAGCCCGCCAAAAATAGAATCAACAGAACCGGCAATAAAAATATAAACGCGATCCGCTTAAAACCCGCCATCAACCAAACGCTCCTTTCAGCGGAATTACCCAAAGAATTTTTCTCCCTGCGCCCAGTTTTCACCAGCTACTTCATCTATGACAATATAGGTATACTCTTTGGGTTTTCCGGCAACCTTTAATAGGGTATCGGAAAATTCCCTGGCTATCTCCTCTTTCTGCTTCTTATTCAACTTTCCCACAACCTTAAGATTAATAAACGGCATTTCTATCCCCCCATTTTTTTAATCGTAATCCTGCCTGACCCTGCTTAACGCCGCTACTTTTTTTATCCTTCGATTTTTTCCATCGGCTGCTTGCAGCAGACAAGCTCTCCGCCGCCCGCTTTTGTCACAGTAACCTCGTTACCGCAAACATTACACCTGTATTTCTCTCCGACTTTCTCAACCGCCATTTTGCCCTCCTTTATCGCAATATCCCTCGCCCCGCCTGAATTATGGCCAGCCTGGCCAAAAGGTATGAGGTAATCGACTCCGCCCCCTGGTTAAGATTGATATTCCTCTCTCCCAGGCCGTCATAACATCCTCCGGTGGCCCTGTCATAAACCACCTGCTTGAGGCTGTTGTCCCCTAAGAACCAATTAAAGGCTTCGTGCATGAGTTTTTTATAACCTTCCCTGCCGGTTATTGAGTGCGCCGTGGACAGGGCGCAAACCATCGCCGAGACATCCTCCGGCTGCTGGTCAAAATAGCGGCGCTCCCCAAACTTATGGTGCCAACCATCCTGGCCTATCGGCACGTAGATCCCACTGACAAAAGTTTTACTGATCAGAAAGTCCAGCGCGGTAATACCGGTATCCAGGTATTCGCTGTTGCCGGTAAGCTCATGCCCCAGGATCAATGCTTCCGGCAAAATAGCGTTCGAGTAAGTGAGATAACTTTCAAACCACTGCCATTCACCGGAAGACGCGCCCCGATAAAGCGATAGCAGCCTGTCACAGTGGGTGACTAACAGCTTTTTTATATCCTGGTTTTCATCTTCCCTTGTATTTTTTAATAACAGGTAAATTCCTTTGATGTAAAAAGCCACTGCCCGCGGGGATTCGGGCATCGAATACTTTTCCAGGTTCTTCCTCAACAACAAACGGGCCTTCTGCCTTGTGCCCTCCGGCAGGTAACCGGCCGCGGCAACAACCGCCAACGCCCAAAAGGCCCGGCCATTGGCATCATCAAGGCTGTCCTTTTTATTCAGCTCGCTGTCTATCGTCCTGTCCGGCCTGACATAATTACAAAACAGGCAATCTTCGCCTAAAACAAACTCGATAAAGCGTAAATATACCTCTATCCGCTTAAGCAACTCGCTCTTCTGCCTCTCGGGATCAAAGGCCTTAAACATTCCCCCTAATTTAGCGTAACACAAACATGCCACTATCATGGCGCGCGCGTTATCATCGAGCGTATACCCCGAAGAGATATCCGGCGCGGACAACCTGGCGAACTGTATGATCCCGAAGTCGTCCGTCAGGTGAAAAATATGGCTAAGGTTGATCCGGGGGATTTTTTTGTGCTCGCTGACTTCGGCGATATCTTTGGAGTATTTGGAGAATAACTTCGAATATTCCAGGGCGACATTTTCCCAGGTCATATTGCGGGTCCTGAAATAGGCGTTCTTCCCCAGCTGCTCTCTTAAAACAGGGTCTTTCAAAAGCTGTATCATCGCTTTGGCATAAGCAGCAGGGTCCCGGAAATCGACCAGTAACCCCGCCTCCGAGGTAACCAGCTCCCTGGCCTGCGCGAAAGAGGTAGAGATCACCGGCCTGCCCGTGCCCAGCGCGTAAGAAAATGTCCCGGAAACGGCCTGGTTCGGGTCCAGAGATGTCGAAATATAGATATCCGCGGCCCTTAAGAAATGCAAGAGCTTATCCAAAGGAACGTATTCATTATAAAAGTTAACGTGGGAGGAAAGCCCGAGGTCGTGGACTTTTTGGATCAGGAATTTACGGTAGCTTTCCCCCTCTTCCTTGAGGACATTCGGATGGGTAACCCCCAGGACGATATAGAGAATATCCGGATAGGCCTTAACGACTTCGGACAACGCCTCGATTACATACTCGATCCCCTTATTCCTGCTGAGCAACCCGAATGTCAGCAGGCTCGACTTTTTCGCGAAACCCAAAGCCGACTTGGGTTTTGCGCTGGATGTATAAGGTATGGAATGGATGCCATGGGGGATCACGGAAATTTTTTCTTCGGCTATCGCGTATTCCCGCGCAAGGATCTCTTTTGAGAGATTGGTCATCGCTACCAATCCGCTTGCTTTTGCGGCGATCGCGCGGACTGTTTCCTTGAGCTCGGCATCAGGCGAAGGCAAGACGCTGTGAAAAGTCACAACTGAAGGTTTTTCAAGCGCCTCCAGAAAAGAAACAACGTATGAACCGTGTTTACCCGCGAAGATTCCGAATTCATGCTGAATATTGACAAGCTTTACCTCGTTCTTGGCGTTGATCTTTTGCGCGGTCTCGATGTATTCCTGTTCGGAATACTGGTTCATCTGAAAGATGACTTTTCTCGGATAGTAGTAACGCTGTATATCGTCGAAATTGATCGCGGCCACCCTTGACTCGATGGCCGGCGCAAGCAGATCATCCATCGCCGCCGTAAGGTCGGCGGTAAAGGTAGCGATGCCGCACTCCCGGGGAGGAAAAGTGGAGAGATAGACGATCTTTAACGGTTTATTCATCTTTGGTAAAATAGCTTACGATTATTGTGTTTTAAGCTCCCTTAAAAGCTCATTCATATCGACGGATTTGGCGGCGATCAG